>NZ_CATKCB010000056.1:0-16055 GCF_949747025.1 Helicobacter sp. UBA3407
TGTAAAAATCAAATAAGCCACAAAAGCAAATCCCAATTGTTTTGCATCAGCACTACTTACTAACTTCTCACCAAAAACTCCATTTTGTATTAACCAAGTCATTCCCATTGCATACCAAAAAAGCGCATACGCCCCAAAAGCAGTTGCTCCAAAGGTATTATTATGTTTGAAATCATTGAAACACGCAATGAGTTGTGCTGTCGCACCAAGAAAAATTGCCCAAGGAATCACCAAAGAAACTCCTAAGGTAATTCCAAGCTTGCTAGAAGAAGCAACCAATGTAATCACTGCTAAACCAAACAGACCTAATGCAGAAGGATCTGCCACTAAAACCTTTACCTCTTGAACTTCTTTCATAATATCCTCCTAATTTTAGTTAGTGTCTTTAAAGACTAACAAATTTGCTTTTTCTTGTCAATAAATAATTAAAAAAGTTAAAAATTTCAATTAACAATGTTACTAATATTCATTACAAACAGCAAAAATTTTAAAGCAAATTTGGTTTAACTTACAAGGATACTTTTTGAAGTCTTCAAGAGATTACTCCCCTACTTCGTATAAATCTGTGCTTAAATATCTCTCACCAGTATCGCAAAGGAATGTTACAATATTGGCATTTGGATATTTTTTGGCTATTTCCCTTGCCGCCCATAAATTTGCACCACTTGAGATTCCAATCAAGATTCCTTCTTGCAACGCCGCTTTACGAGATTCTGCAATCGCCCACTCCACATCTACTTTCAAAATTTCATCAATCAAATCTGTTTGCAAAATTTTTGGAACAAATCCCGCTCCAATTCCTTGAATCTTATGTGCTCCGGGCTGCCCACCACTAAGCACAGGAGAGTTAATGGGTTCTACGGCGATAATTTTAGCATTTGGATTTTTTTTCTTTAACACCTCACCTACACCGCTTAATGTCCCCCCTGTGCCCACAGCAGAAACAAGTACATCTACTTTTTCTAGCGCGTTTAAAATCTCTGATGCAGTGGTTTCACGATGGCTTTTAGGATTAGCAAAATTTTCAAATTGTTGCAAAATAAATGAATTTTCAATTTCTTTATGTAATTCTGCTGCACGATTAACTGCTCCTTTCATTCCTTGCTCTTTTGGGGTTAAAACAAGTTTTGCGCCCAATGCTGCCATTAATCTTCTACGTTCAATACTCATAGATTCTGGCATTGTAAGGATTAACTTAATACCTTTTGCTGCACAAATAGACGCAAGTCCAATTCCCGTGTTCCCGCTTGTTGGCTCAATGATTGTAGTATTTTGATGAATCGTGCCACTCTTTAACGCTTCTTCAATCATACCAAGTGCGATTCTATCTTTGACCGAACCACTAGGATTTAAAAATTCGCATTTAGCATAAATATTTGCCCCTGCCTCATTGGATAATGTGCGCATTTTCAAAAGGGGAGTTTTACCAATCACTTCTGCAATGGAATGAATCACTTTCATTTTCTATCCTTAAAAAGTAAATTTATTAAAATAATAATTCTGTAATACAGCATTAACTGAATCTCCTTTAAGGCTTACTTATCATATTTTATTATTTCATATATTTTATATTATATTAAAAATTAAAATAAAATTAAAATAATTAACGATTTTACACAATTCACTAAAAAAGATTAAAAAAAATTTATCTAAATGTGCATAATTGAATGGAAAATTTTGTATTATTAGATTTGACATTACTAACAAGGGGAACAAATGAGTTTTTTTGAAGAATATAATAAATTAGTCAATGAGCGTGCGAAACAAAATATTCCACCACTTCCATTGAGCAAAGAACAAACTTTAGAAATTATTGAATTGCTCAAAAAAGGTGAGCATACAAAAGAATTAATAGAGTTGCTCTCCCATCGCGTTAATCCCGGAGTAGATGAGGCAGCAAAAGTCAAAGCAGAATTTTTAGATTCTATTGTAGAGGGCAAAATCAATGTAGAGGGAATCTCTAAAACATCTGCGATTCAACTACTTGGCACAATGCTTGGAGGATACAATATTCAACCGCTTATCAAAGCCCTAAAATCTAGCGACAAAGATTCCGCAAAAACAGCAGCAGAGGCACTTAAGCATACTTTGCTTGTGTATGATGCTTTTAATGAAATCGTAGAGATTTCAAAAAGTAACACTTTTGCAAAGGAAGTTTTGCAATCTTGGGCAAATGCAGAGTGGTTTTTAAATAAACCCGCATTAGAAGAAAAAATCACTGCAACTGTTTTCAAAATAGATGGCGAGACAAACACGGACGACTTAAGCCCAGCAGGAGATGCCTTTACGCGTAGTGATATTCCATTGCACGCACAAGCAATGCTAAAAAGTCGCACACAAAATGCTTTTGGTAGAATCGCAGAACTCAAGAAAAAAGGACATCCGCTTGTCTATGTTGGAGATGTTGTCGGCACAGGTAGCTCAAGAAAATCTGCTTGCAATTCACTTGTGTGGCATATGGGGCGCGAAATCCCCTATATTCCTAATAAAAAAGCTGGGGGATTAGTCATTGGTGGAGTGATTGCTCCAATTTTCTTTAATACTTGTGAAGATAGTGGTTGTTTGCCAATCATCGCACCTGTAACAGAGCTAAACGAGGGAGATGTAATTGAAATTTATCCTTTCAAAGGTGAAATCCACAAAAATGGTGCTGTTGTATCTAAATTTGATTTCAAGCCCACTACTTTAGCCGATGAGATTCGCGCGGGTGGCAGAATCAATCTCATTATTGGAAGAGGACTTACTGCAAAAGCAAGAGAAGCACTAGGAATGCCAAAAGAAGAAATTTTTGCTAAACCACAAACTCCAAAGTCTAACGCAAAAGGCTTTACATTGGCACAAAAAATGGTAGGACGCGCTTGCGGAGTAGAAGGAATTTTACCCGGAACTTATTGTGAGCCACTTGTTACAACCGTTGGTAGTCAAGATACCACAGGAGCAATGACAAGAGATGAAGTGAAAGAACTTGCATCATTAGGATTTAGTGCAGATTTTGTATTACAAAGCTTCTGCCATACCGCAGCATACCCAAAACCTGCAGATGTCAAACTTCACGCTAGTTTGCCACAATTTATGAGTAGTCGCGGAGGTGTTGCATTGCGTCCCGGGGATGGAGTAATTCACTCGTGGTTGAATCGTATGGTGCTACCAGACACTGTGGGAACAGGAGGAGATTCTCACACGAGATTCCCTATTGGCATTAGTTTTCCTGCTGGAAGTGGATTAGTTGCTTTTGCCGCTGTTACAGGTTCTATGCCATTAGATATGCCTGAATCCGTACTCGTGCGCTTCAGTGGCAAACTCCAACCCGGCATTACTTTACGTGATTTAGTCAATGCGATTCCTTATTATGCAATCAAAAAAGGCTTGCTCACGGTGGAAAAAAAGGGCAAAAAGAATATTTTTAGCGGAAAAATCTTGGAAATTGAGGGTTTGCCAGATTTAAAAGTAGAACAAGCTTTTGAATTAAGTGATGCAAGCGCAGAAAGAAGTGCGGCAGCTTGCACCGTTGCTCTCAACAAAGAGCCTATTATTGAATATCTAAAATCCAACATTACTCTTATTAATGCAATGATTCAGGCAGGCTATCAAGATGCAAAAACATTAGAACGTAGAGCAAAAAGAATGCAAGATTGGATTGACAATCCAACTCTTCTCAAAGCAGATTCCAATGCCGAATATGCTGCTGTGATTGAAATTAATCTAAACGAAATTACCGAACCAATCTTGGCTTGCCCAAATGACCCCGATGATGTTGCTACACTAAGCGAGATTCTAGCAGATTCCAAACGACCACACAAAATTGATGAAGTTTTCGTGGGAAGCTGTATGACAAATATTGGACATTATCGCGCACTAGGGGAAGTATTGAAAGACGAAGGTATGGTACCCACAACGCTTTGGGTAACACCACCTACCAAAATGGACGCAAAACAATTAGTAGATGAGGGGTATTATTCGCTCTTTGGAGCGGCAGGAGCAAGGATTGAGATTCCGGGTTGTAGTCTATGTATGGGAAATCAAGCACGCGTCCGAGATGAAGCAGTAGTTTTCTCAACTTCTACTAGAAATTTTGACAATCGTATGGGCAAAGGTGCGCAAGTCTATCTTGGAAGTGCGGAATTAGCGGCTATCTGTGCATTATTAGGCAAGATTCCAACTAAACAAGAATATCTAGATTTGATTCCTAAAAAAATAGAAGGGAAAGAATCCCAAATCTACCGCTATTTAAACTTCAATCTCATTGAAGATTACACTTTAGTTTGATTCTATTTGGAATTTAGGAACTTTCCTAGATTCCAAATTTCTTATTCTTAAAGCCAACTTTTTAAATTTATGAATATTCCGCTTTCTTATCCTAAAATCCATAAATTACAAAAGAAAATTTTTATTCTTTAATTAATATTTTCAAAAGTCTATATAAGATAAAATTTTTTGATTGTCTTATCAATCAATGCAATACTTTCAAAAAGGAGTTTAAATGAAACATTTTATTGTCTCATTGTCATCAATCTTAGTTGCTTCCACTCTCACACTTAGTGCAGCTGACCTTCTTAGTCAAGCAAAAGATAGTGGATTAGTGCCACTACCAAAAGACCAAGCGGGCATAGAAGCTATGCTTAAAGAGTATGGGGTAAAGTTTAGTGCATTCTCTCAAGAAAAAGCAGAATTAGGTAAAAAACTTTATTTCGAACCTCGTCTTTCTAAAAGTGGTTTGATTTCTTGTAATACCTGTCATAACTTGGGCTTAGGTGGCGCAGACGGAATTTCTGCAGCAGTTGGACACAAATGGGTAGCCAATCCACACCATCTCAACTCACCTACAGTTTATAATTCTGTGCTAAACTCTGCACAATTTTGGGACGGACGCGCAGGAGATTTAGCTGACCAAGCCAAAGGACCTATTGAAGCAGAACCAGAAATGGCAACACCTGCGAAACTTGCTGTTCAAAAAATCTCTTCTCTACCAGAATATCAATCAGAATTTAAAAAAATCTATGGCAGAAGTGGAGTAACTTTCGATAATATCGCAGATGCAATTGCAACTTTTGAGCGCACATTAATCACTCCTTCTCGCTACGATGCGTTTTTAAATGGTGATGACAAAGCACTTAGTAAAGCAGAAAAAGAAGGTTTGCAAGTTTTCTTAGACAAAGGTTGTGCTGCATGTCATACAGGCGTAAATCTTGGTGGAAGTATGCAATCTTTTGAGGTCGCAGGAAAATATAAATTTGCGGATTTAGGAGATTTCAAAGGGGATGCAAATGGTATGGTTAAAACACCTACTTTAAGAAATATTGCTGAAACTGCGCCTTACTTCCATAATGGAGCAATTTGGAGCTTAACTGACGCAATCAAAGAAATGGGGAGCATTCAACTTGGAATCAATATCAGCAACAAAGAAGCTAAACAAATTGCAACTTTCTTGCAAAGCCTAAGCGGTGAAAAACCACAAGTTATTTATCCACAGCTACCTATTGCTACAGATAAAACACCTAAACCAGAATTATAATTTGCGATTCTTGCTTTCAAGCCAAAATAACTTTGGCTTGAAACTTTTATGCTTAAGGTCAATCCCCTTTATTTATAATCTACGCGTGTCAAAAATAATCCATTGGGTGCGACAGGGATTCTATAAATTTTTTTACCCATTAATTGTGCCTTAAGCTCCTCTAAACCCAAATGCCCTTTATCAATTTCTAGCAAAAATCCAACCATTAAACGAATCTGCGAGCGCAAGAATCCATTTCCCCAAAAAGACAAAATCCAAAAATGCCTCCTCTCTAGCAACCTTGTCCTATATATTGTGCGCACACTCCGCCCTTTTATTTCCTTGTATTTTGCTTTGTATTCTTTGCATTGGAGGTTTATATCCTCATCGCCACAACCGCCCACTTTCATAAAAGCCCTAAAATCATAAGTGCCCACAAGAATCTCTAAAGCTTGTTTGAATAATGCAACATTTTGAATAGAATAAGGCAAACTAAAAGCATTTAAAAAGGGAGAATTTTGCTTGCTTAACACATAACAATATCCTCTTCTTTTAGCAGAGAATCGCGCATTAAAATCCTCCGAAACAATCCAAATTTGCTTGATTTTAATAAAGGGGAAAAGTTTTGCGTTCAAATGCTGTTTCAAAAGCTCCAAATTGTGCCAATAAGATGGAATCTCTAAAGAAATCACTTGCGCACTTGCATGCACTCCCTTATCTGTGCGCCCACTTCCAACAAAATCACTAAAGATTCCAACACTCTGCAATGCAGCTTCTATTGTTCCACTAACACTCAAAACATCTTTTTGGCTTTGAAACCCAAAAAATGCCCCTCCATTGTAAGCTATCCGCATTGCAATCTTGATAGAATCTTGTGCAAAACCCATTCTTTTATATAGCTTAAATAAACTAATAGAATCGTTTAATATAGTGCCAATAGAGCCAATAACCAACCACTATCCAAACAAGTGGCAACAGCACAAGACCAAACAAAGGAATATAACTAGCGCAAAGATACATTAAAGCATAAAATAATCCTACAATCGCCATTGCCTGTAAAATTGTATAATTTTTCTGATAGCGAGGATTCTTGATGCCTAAAAATGGATAATAAAATAGACTCATCAAAGGAAAAAGAGAAAGCAAGATAGACATACTAAGATTCCTTTTTGTTTTTTCTTGTCTTTTATTAGAATAAAATGCTTGCTGCCAGTATTCTATCAGCTCTAACTTCGCCCCATCAAAAGCTTGAATCGCGTTTCTTAAAATCAATTGTTCAAATCCGATTCTTTCAAAATATTCACCCAGCTTACGATAAACCTTGCCATTTTCTAAAATAACTTCCATTGTGCCATTTGAATTAACGATTTTCGCTTCTTTTGCAAAGATTAATCCTTGATTTTCTTTGTTGTTTTCTTTTGCAAGGGATAAAAGCACAATATTTTCATAAACATTTGTGTCTTCCTTGCCTTTTTGCACATAAACAAGCCATTTGTCAAGCTTTTGTCCAAACTCACCTGCTTGCAGATTGATATTGATACTATTTTTGCGCTCTTCTAAAAACTGCCGATACGCCACATCACTTAAAGGTGTCAAGACTAACGATAAAATCAAAAGGCTAAAGCTAGCCAACAACGCAATGGGCAAAAAAATCTTAATAATCACTTGCGGATTCATTCCAAGTGCAAATAGAACAGGTAATTCATAATCAAAGCTAAGGCGAGACAATCCAAGCACGCAAGCGATAAAAAAACTAAGCGGTATCACAAAAAAAATCATTGTAGGAAGTGTATAAAAATAAAGGGAGAGCAATTCAAAAAAACTGATTTTAATAACAAAAGTAACGCTTGCAATGCGGATAAAAATTACTACTGAAGCAATAAAAAATAATACTAAAAAAATAGGAAAAAAGATTTGCGCAAAGCTGTGAAATAAGAAATTCTTGATTCTCAAAATTAATCCTAAAGATATTTAAAAAGTGTATTTTACATCATTTCCATTAAATTTTGCAAAAAAATTTAAGCACTCTAAAAGATTCATTCACAATCATCAAAAGACTTGTTTAGATTCCATCTTCTCTGATTCTTAAAAATATAGGGAATCTAGGAAGTTTATTTTTGGTATAGCCTTGATATTTATAAGTAATTATTGTGTCTATTTTAGGAGGATTGAGACGCATTGCAGAAGAAAATCCCGAACCAATTTTAAAATATTTCTTCTCTCCTAAAACCTCACCCTCACACCAAATTGCACCGATTCCATTAATATTTTTTCCTTTGCCTTGTGTATAACCTCTCACGATACATTCTGCGTCCGCAAAAGGTTTCAGCTTGTAACCAATATCAGAGAAAGAATTCCTACGCAAGATTACACCCTCCCCACCCTTGCTTAAGATTTCTTGATAATAAGATTCTAAATGTTGATGATTTTTTATGGGAATTTGGGGGATAATTTTAATATAAGGATTCGGAAAATCCTTTAAATAATTTTCCAAATAATTTAAACGCTCACTTAAAGAGCATTTTTCACAAACCCCACGCACATCAAAAACTTGATAAGTCATCTCTTGCCATTTGGATTCATCAGAGACAGAATCCCTTACAATACTTGAAATTTTTTCAAAGTGATTGTAAGTCAGCCACAATTCGCCATCAAGAACAAAAGGAGGAAAATTCACAAGCCAAAACTTCGGGACTTGAATAAGGTTATCTTTGCGAGTTTTTAAGTTTTTGCCATTCCAAATCCCACGCACGCCATCTAGTTTCTCACTCATTACAAATTGTGTTAATTCTCCTTTGGAGATTAAGTTTTGTGCATAGGGTTTAAAGTGCGGAATCTCCGCATATAAAGTGAGATTCCAACCAATAAGAATAAAGAGAGAAATTTTTAACAGCTTCAAAATATCATTCTTTGGCTAAGAAAAGCTATTATAAACCTTGCTCAATCATTGCATTTGCAACTTTTCTAAATCCTGCGATATTTGCTCCAAGCACAAGATTTGTAGGCTCGCCAAACTCTTTTGCAGTTTCGCTTGCATTTGCATAGATATTTTTCATAATATTATGCAATTTTTTATCCACTTCCTCAAAAGTCCAAGCAGTCATTGCTGCATTTTGGCTCATTTCAAGCCCGCTTGTCGCTACACCACCAGCATTTGCTGCTTTGCCCGGACCATAACAAATTTTTGCATTCAAGAATTTATGCACTGCTTCAATTGTTGAAGGCATATTTGCACCTTCACTTACACATTTACAACCATTTTTAAGTAAATTATCTGCATCTTTTGCATTAATTTCATTCTGCGTTGCACTTGGAAATGCCGCAAATGCTGGAATTGCCCACAATGGATTAGAATCTTTTGGATATTCTTTTACACTTGTCCATTTTGCACTGCTACGTTCTTTAGCATAAGACTCTAAGCTCTCACGTCTTACTTCTTTAATCTCTTTTAATAACGCTAAATCAATGCCTTTTTCATCATAAATCATACCCTTAGAATCACTGATTGTTACAGGTTTTGCTCCAAGTTGTTGGAGTTTTTCTACCGTATAAATCGCAACATTTCCACTTCCTGAAACTAAGCAAGTTTTGCCCTCTAGCTCTCCAAAATTGCTATTTTTTAACATTTCTTGTGCAAAATACACACTTCCATAGCCTGTTGCTTCTGTGCGCACCAAACTTCCGCCCCAAAGCAAAGATTTACCTGTCAAAACACCCTCGTAGCGATTCGTTAGTTTTTTGTATTGTCCAAACAAATAACCAATCTCACGCCCACCTACTCCAATGTCTCCTGCTGGCACATCTGTATGTGCTCCAATATGACGATACAATTCATTCATAAACGCTTGACAAAATCGCATCACTTCTCTATCACTTTTGCCTTTGGGGTCAAAGTCGCTTCCACCTTTGCCACCACCCATTGCAAGCCCTGTCAAAGAATTTTTAAAAATTTGCTCAAATCCCAAGAATTTAATAATGCCTTCTGTTACACTAGGATGAAATCTCAAGCCTCCTTTATAGGGTCCAAGCAAAGAGCTAAACTCAATACGATAACCACGATTAACTTGAATCTCACCTTTATCATTTTCCCAAGTTACGCGAAAGTTAATTTGACGCTCTGGAATTACAATACGGTCTAAAACTTTATAAGTTTCATATCTTTTATCTTTTTTTAGTGCAGGCTCAATAGATTCCAACACTTCTTTAACTGCTTGATGAAACTCTACTTGGTCGGGATAAAGTCTTTGGACTTTTTCAATAACATCTTGTGTGTAAGACATTTTATTCTCCTTTTGTGAAATTTAACATCGGCATTGTATTAAAACTTTAATTAATATAATCTTATAAAATTAAAAAATTTTTTTAAGTTTTATATTTAATAATTTTTTTATAAGTAACGCAAAATCAACTCTTAAAACATTTTTACAATTCTTAAAGATTTTAAAATTGATAAAATTTATAAAAAATTTATTTTAGTTTTTTTAAAAACAGCCGATATAGTCAGTATTAATTTATAAAAAGGAGAAAAAATGCAAGCAAGTTTTAGTCTCTCTTCTTTGCAAGCCTCATATACTACCACGCAATGGAGTGCTGTTAAAGAAGAGCTTACAAACAATCAAGCAAATAGTGTTCCACAATCAACTATTAATCAAGACGCAGGAGGAAGCACGACTAGTATCGTAGCTAGCAACTCTTTGCTTGGTGATAGGTTGGGAGATTTTCAAAAAACTATTTTAAATCGGGCATTGAGTAAAATTTCAGAAATTCAAGATGAAATGATGAAAACTTGGGAACAATTATTCCCAAGCGCAAACAATAGCACAAGTTCATCACAAACCACAACAATCACAATGTCTGATTTGCTCTATAACAAAAACTTTGCAAGTCAAATCATAGGAAGTGGAATCAGTCTTTCTCAAGGATTCTCAACAAGTTTAGAGGTTTCAATCTCTGGTAAAATAATAGGAAGCGATGGAATAGAAAAAAGCTTAGATTTAAGCATTAGCGTTTCTCAAAGCTTTATGCAAAATCTACAAATAAGTAGCTCAAATGCTACCAAAATCCCTGAAGATGTAAATAAAAAAGTCATTGACCCGCTTGTGATTGATTATGAGGGCAGTGGCACAGAGCTTAGCGATACCAAAATGCGTTTTGATTTGGACAGCGATGGCACTCCTGACCAAATCTCCACACTCAAAAAAGGTTCTGGATTCTTGGCACTTGATAAAAATGGCGATGGTAAAATCAATGATGGCAGTGAGCTTTTTGGCACACAAAGTGGTGATGGATTCAAAGACTTGAGCATTTATGATTCCAATAATGATGGCAAGATTGACAAAGACGACCCAATCTATGACAAACTAAGAATCTGGACTCCTGATGCAAATGGTGAAGGACAACTTGTAGGATTGGGCGAAAAAGGAATCGGGGTGATTTACCTCAACGCCCAAGAGAGTCAAGAAATGATGAGGGGAGAAAATGGGGATTTATTAGGAATCAAACAAAAAACAGCAGACTATTTGCGTGAAGATGGTAGTAGCGGACAAATCCACCACATTGATTTGGTAAGCGAAAAAATTAAAGACGAAGCGGTGCTAAATCAAGCAACAAACGATGCGATTCTAGCAAATGGAGGACAAAGCATTTCTCAAATCCTTGCAAACAAAGCTTATCAAGGAATGGGCGTTTCTGCATCTAATTTGTCTCCAAATAGTATTATCCCAATGTTTAGTGCGTTAGGAAATGGAATCACAGGATTATTTGAACGCGTCCCTATGGCTAGTCTTACAAGCCTTGAAGTCAAAGTGTCTTTTAGCCTCAATTCCTTGCAAACTGCCAACAATGGCGTCAGTCAAGAAGCATCTAAAATTTGGAATGCGGTAGAGGATAATTTCAAAAAAATGGAAGAAATGAAAGAAAAAATGGAATCTGCATTTAAGCGATTTGATGAATTTATGCAGCTCAACCGCTTGATATTTGACCCACTAAAAAACAAAGATAATGTGTTTAAAAGCTTCAACTCAAACACTCTAGGAAAACTTCTTGCATAATTTCAAGAATCCCTTTGGGATTCTATGCAAATTGCCTTTTTCTCAAAATTTTTCAAGTCAAAATTTCCCCCAAACATTCTTTACTTTCTTGAAAGCCTATCTAAATAACTCCTTATCTTGCTTGAACTAATACCATTGCACAAATCCCATCTTTCTGCACTGCAAGAAATCAAACCGCCCACGCACGCAAAGCCTAACTTATAAGAGAGCGTGAGTGTATGATTCTTTCTTTTGCATTCATTTTTTACCTTAGACATAATTTACTAATGATAATTGAGAAATCTTGCCAATGCTAGAAAGCATTGCTTGATAACCAAGTGCAAGCGTTGAAAATTGCAAATAAGTTTCCGCAAAATCTGTATCAATCGTCTCACTGCGCAAGGTTTTCACTTGTACAATCAAAGCTTCTGTGCGTTCAATAGAATATTTAAACGCGTTGCCCTGTGCCCCATTTTTGGTATGCACTTTATTGATATGGTCTGCCAAATGGTCAAAGATTGCAATTGCATTTTGGATTCCGGGATTCCGCATAGAATCATCATAATTATCAGAACCCGGGCGATAAGTGCCATCTTCTAGCGCTTGGATAATCTTATCAATTTGTTGAAAGAAATTTACATGTGGGTCTTCGCCAATCACTGCATTATTCGCTTGAAAGGTCAATGCGGGGTGATTTGTTGTATTTGTATCTACACGCCCATTTGCATCTAATCTAAAGTTGCTACTTTCATCATCATAGAGCATAAATTCCATTCGTGTAGGTATGCGGTTTAAATCTTTTAACTGCAACTGCCCATTGACATCAAGACCAATCCATACATTATTTTTTGCCTGACTTAACATTGTCTCATAAGCAACTTTTTCAGCGGGATTGTTGAAATTAGCCCCCGCATTGAAAACTGCCGCTAAATCCCCCGGATTAGAATTGCTAAGATTCATTACCATTCCCAATGTATCGGCAAGTTGTTGATAAGTTACATCATTTGCAGGTGTTGCATTGCCACCCACTTGCGGAGGATTCCCATTTGCTTGCAAGATTGGAATCTCAATGCCTGCGATATTTTGCCCATTCATTTGCGCAGGAGAATTTATAATCATTACGCTTCCTGTATTTCTAAACTCTATCCTACCACTAATTGCCACTCCATTGACATCTTTAACTTCAAAGTTATAAGTGTGTCCATCAAGGCTCACTCCAGCAACTTCTGATAGCTTTGTTTCCATTGTCGCGTATTCATTTGTAGAGCGCACGATTTGAGAGACATTAGAGCTTAATGTGCCACCGCTACGAGAGAATCCTACTCTATCATATTCTACGCTATAATCATTGCGGAATCCATTTACAGGATTACCTGCTGCGTCATTAGCAGTCAAAGTAACACTAAGAGAGCTTGTTCCAATATAAGGCAATTCTTTATCGTCTTTATCTGGCGGATTCTTTTTGGAAACATTATTATCCACTACGATAATCTTGCCTTCTGCAAATTGCACATCTACATCACCATTTGCGCCATACACGCGCTTAATTTCGTCCATCAAATCTTGCACCGTGCTTGCAGGGGTAATTGCAAAGTTTGTAGGTGCTACGGCTGCACCCGCTGTGTCTAGTGCAGTGTTCCCTTCTGTTCCGCTAAGAGTAATGGAATTCACTCCATTTGGAAAAATATCACTCAATAAAGTGTTGGTTTTGGCGATTTCATTTGTATGCGTTCTAAAAGTCGTAGGAATCGTATGCACACGATGGTCGTTATAATCTTCTACTGAAGTAATACTTTCGCTAGAAAAAGTGCCGAGATAAGGGCTTTGCACATAAGTATTTACCTTGACACCACTATTAAGTAAGCGGTCAATATCCGCTGTTCCTACACCATCTCCGGGCGGAACTGCATTGATGTCATTGTCTGGGTCTTGGTAGCTACTAGAAACCATATAAAATTCAATATTTGAGCGTCCGCCTGTTAAGTCTTTAATCTCAATTTCACCCCATTTATTCACCGTTACATCTACGACTTGGCTAACCTCTGTATTGCCAAACTCTCTTCCGATTTTGTCTAACAAATCCTGCACAGTGGAAGCTTGATTTTTATCCGTATATGCAACATCCATAGAAAATTTGGATTTAAATGCGCTCCCATCTGCTCTACGTCCTGTGATATAAAAAACTTCTGGTGGATTGTTGCTTGTATCTGCGTCGTTATCCCCCACCAAATCACGCAAAGTATCCGCCGCTGTAATATGCACTTCTTCACTCACTCCCGTTGGGTGATTTGGGTCCATAATTGCTGGATTTAGTTTGCTTTGATTAAACTTTGGAATATTCGTTGAAATCATACGACTCTTATCATTATCCGAACCAAAGAATAACTCTGCCCCTGTAATATTATAAGCAACAGAATTGTTAGAACCAAGCAATGCATTCAAGGTAGCATTATTACCATTATAGCTTCCATCGGCATTAAAAGGCATTCGCGTTGTAGCTGTGCCCCCAAAGATATATTCTCCACCCACAGAAGTATTAGCAAGCGTCAAAAAGTGGTCGCGGATAGACTTTAAATCCTTTGCAATCGCAAGACGCGAAGTCTCACTATGAATATTATTTGCTCCCTGCACCAATTTGGTTTTGAATTGGTCCATATTCTTGGTTAAATCACTCAAAGCAGTATCAGTATGCTTTGTATAAGTTAAGGCATTCGTTGCGAGAGCGTGGCTTTGACTCAAAGTTGTAAGATTATAATCCAATCCTAGAGTTTTGTTAAAAATAGAAGTTCCTTGATAACCATACTGAATCTTTAAACCATTCATCTGAGACAAAGTTCTATCCAACAAATTTTGGGTTTTGTTTTGTTGGTATTGCATAGTTGTATATCTTGAGCTAGTGCCGATTCGCATAACATTAACCTTTCTAAAAATTTAGTTTATTAAAAAATATAAAGCAAATTTTATTCCATATTGTTAAAACCAATGCGTCTAATAATATTATGGGATTTATTGGGGGGAGCTTTTTTCAAAAGTAATTGCAATAGAATTGACGCAATGGCGAATATTCTTTGGCGTAAATCCTTCCCCTGCAAAAATGTGCCCTAAATGCCCGCCACATTTTGCGCAAGTGATTTCTATTCTCCTGCCATCTGCGTCTAATTGCTCTGTAATTGCTCCTTGCAAACAATCGTCAAAACTCGCCCAACCACAGCCGCTATGAAATTTGCTTGCAGAATCATACAAGGCTTGATTGCATTGTTTGCAGTGATAGATTCCTGTTTCAAAAAAATTTTCAAATTCTCCGCTAAAAGGTGCTTCCGTGCCTTTATGTAATATCACACGCTGTTCTTCTTTGGTTAATTTTCTATACATTTTTTTCTTTTCTTTCATTTTCTTGAAGTAATTTTTGCAAAAACTCTTCTAAATTAAATTTTTTGCGTTGATTCTCTGTAAATAAATGAATGATAATATCACCCAAATCTATAACAATCCAATCCGGATTCTCCTCATCAATATGGAAAAAACTTTCACCCTTTGCTTTCAGCTGTTTTTTAAGCTCTTCTAAAAGTGCCATTGCGTGTCGGTCAATCAGTGCTGTGGCAATTACGACAAAATCCACAAAATAATCTGTTTTTTCAAGGTTAAAAACTTCAATGTTTTCTCCTTTTTTTTCTTCTATGATTTGACAAATTTCTGCAATCATTTTTTGTCTATTTTCTTGCAATTTATTTCCTTTAATATTAATTCCAAAATAGGCTGTGGAATCAGACGAGACAACTCCACAAAATCACTACAAGCTAACTTATTGCGAATTTGCGTGGAACTTATATCCATTGCGCAAAATGGCAAAGTTTGAAAATTTTGCGGAATCCTAAAGCCTTTGCGTGGAATTATAACAAATTCTACATTGTTTTGAAGCCAATCAAAATTTTGCCATTTATGCAAAGATTCTACATTATCCGCACCAACAAGCAAATACATTTTGTCTTTTGGGGTTAGAGAATAGGTTTGTTGGATAAATTGCAAAGTTTGATAAGTCGGAATAGGAGCATTTTGACGCACTTCATAGTCCAATATTTCTATTTTGTCTGCCCAGACTTTCAAGGATTCTTTACATAGAATCCTAAGCCATTCTAGGCGCAATTTGGGAGAAAAATAGAAATGACTCTTAAAAGGATTTAAAAAATTTGGCACGAGGAATAATTTATCTATCTCCTTTGCATTTAAAACAGATTCTATAATGCGTAAATGCCCAAAATGTGGTGGGTCAAAAGAACCACCAAAGCAAGCAAACTTGCGCTGCATCTCTTTCCTTTGTAACAAAACCTCTTTTTAAGCTTTTAAAATGCCTTAAATTTAGGTAAAATTGTAGCAAAAACAAATGTAGAATGGAATGAATTTGGAATGGTTTGAAATTGCTTTGGTTTTTTGTTTTGGATTGAGTTTTGGCTCTTTTGCTAATGTCCTAATCTATCGTATTCCACATTCTTTAAGCCTCATCACTCCAAATTCTTTTTGCCCTCACTGCCAAAAAA
>NZ_CATKCB010000057.1:0-2043 GCF_949747025.1 Helicobacter sp. UBA3407
GGGTCAATATTGGTAATCTCTAAACAAAATGCAACCAAGCTTCCTGCTGCACTTCCACGACCGGGACCTACTGGGATTCCACGTTCTTTTGCCGCGCGCACGAAATCCCAAACAATCAGCATATAGCCCGGAAATTTCATTTTGTTGATAATTTCAATCTCGCGTTCAAGTCTTTCTCTATACTCTTGATGTCGGCTAGATTCCACATTTAAAAGTCGTTTTTCTAAGCCTTGACGACATTTATAAGCAAAATATTCACTATCTTTTGTGAAATCTAATCCTTCAGCCTGTGCGTATTCTTGCGTGAATTTAAAGCTAGGAGGCGTGGGGTCGCCTAAATGCAGTTCTAAATCACATTTATTCGCAATTTCTTGTGTATTTTCAAGAGCCTCTGGCAAATCCGCATAAAGTTCCGCCATTTGTGCAGGTGTTTTGATGTAAAACTCCTGCACAGTATGGTGCATACGATTGGGGTCGTTAAAATCCTTGCCAAAGCCGATACAAAAGGCTACTTCTTGTGCTGTGGAATCACTTTGGTAAGTATAATGCGTATCGTTGGTTGCAATGATTTTAATTCCTGTTTCTTGGGATAATTTGAGGAGTTGATTGTCAATGAGTTGCTGCTCTTGGATTCCGTGCCGCATAAGTTCTAAATAAAAATCTTCCCCAAAAATTTCTTTGTATTCTAGTGCGACTTCTTTCGCGCGCTCATAGCCTTTTCTTCCTTTGTTGTCATCTTTTTTGAGGTTTAAATGCCACTGCACTTCGCCATTGAGACACGCACTACTGCAAATTAGCCCCGTGCTGTGTTCTGCTAACATTTGTTTGCTAATACGCGGTTTCATATGGAATCCATACAAGCAAGCCTGTGAGCTTAGATACATTAGATTCTTGTAGCCCTCTAGGTTTTTGGCATAAAGGCAGAGATGGAATCGCTGATTATTTTTGTCGCTAATATTCTCTGCATTGTGCAAATAAGCTTCCATTCCTAGAATCGGCTTAATACCCTCTGCTTTCATTGCCTTATAAAATTCAATCGCACCAAACATATTGCCGTGGTCCGTGATTGCTACGCTTTCCATTCCGTATTCTTTAATTTTTTTTGCTAAAGTTTTGATTTTATTTAATCCGTCAAGCAAGGAATATTCTGTATGTAAATGTAAATGCGTAAATTTCGGCGTTTGACTCATTGTAAGCCTTCAAATTTGGTATGGATAGAATTGTGATTTTAACTTATTATTACTAATAAAGTAATTAACTTGAATAATTTAGGTTGCGAAAAATTGAAGTTTAAGAATCTCGTAAGAATCTTAAGCTGGATTCTTACGAAAAAAGAGTTTTATTTGGTAAAAAGCACGGATTCTATTTGATTTTCACCATAAATTGGAGCAAGTGTTTTGTTGTAAGCTTCTTTCATAAAGCCATTTTCGTTGAGCGTTTTTATCTCTGAATTTAGCCATTCTAGTAACTCCTTATCTCCCTTTTTTACCGCCGGTGCAATAACATCTTCATCACCTAGTTTTCCGATTCCGACTTTAAATTCTGGATTTTCTTTTGCCCAAGCAAAAACTAGTAGATTATCGTGTGCTAAGGCTACACCTCTCCCGTCTTTAAGAGCCAAGAAAGCTTCTGTGTTTTGGTCATATTTTAAAAGCTCAATTTCTGGGTGATTTTTAGTAAAGTAAAAGTCTGCAGTTGTGCCTTTGTTGATAATGAGTTTTTTGCCTTTTAAGTCTTCTATACTTTGAATTGCGCCGTCTTTGGAAACAACTCCAAGTGCAACTTTCATATAAGGAGTAGCAAAATCAACTACTTCTGCGCGTTCTTTGGTCTGTGTAAAGTTTGCCATTATCACATCTACCTTGCCGCTTTTTAAAAATTCTACGCGACTTGCTGCTTCAACCAATTCAAATTTTACCTTGTTGGCATCTCCTAAAAGGTCTTTGGCGATTTGTCTTGAGATTGCGACATCAAATCCGTCATTCTCGCCTTTATCATTTACAAAACCAAAAGGTGGTTTGTCGCTGAAAACTCCAATGGTAA
>NZ_CATKCB010000058.1:0-8323 GCF_949747025.1 Helicobacter sp. UBA3407
CTAGAAAACACAAACTCATAGCCATAATCGTTTCCAATCGCGCTCAAAGCACTCGTATCGGTTGTTAGAGCAATCGCACACAAACCCTTGCGCTCCCGCTTGTATCTCCCGGTAAGTTCTGCCGCAATGTGTTGGCTATCTGCCGCACTTCCGCCATTGCCACAGAGTAGAATCTTGCCTCCGCCTTTTAATACCTCTATCGCCATTTGTGCTGCATTTTCTAAATCTTGCGCTAGAGATTCCATTTTCTGCGCACTTTCTAAATGTGCTGCAATCTCTCCCAAAATCACTTGTTTCATTTAAGATTCCTTTATTTTTTGGATTAATTGACTTGTGCTTTTGCCCTCTATAAACTCCAACAAGCACACCTCATCACTAAATTCACTCCCCACAACTTCCTTGCCCTGATAGTCTGCGCCTTTTACTAACACATTAGGGCGAATTTTTGCAATCAACTCTCGTGGAGTTTCCTCCTCAAACACCACGACAAAATCCACACATTCCAAAGCACAAAGCATTGCGATTCTATCTTTTTCCTCATTCATAGGGCGCGAAATCCCTTTAAGCCGTTTGACAGAAGCATCACTATTCAAACCGATAATCAGCAAATCTCCTAAATTACGCGCCTTGTGCAAATAATCAATATGTCCTAAATGCAAAATATCAAAGCAACCATTTGTAAAAACGATTTTGAAATTTTCCTCTTTGAGTTGGTGGAGAGATTCCAAAAATCCATAAAACTCCTCTGCTTTTATCCATTTATCCCAATAGGAAGTGAGTTTTTGCCGCTTAAAAATTTTGGTAATTTGTCTGCTTAGAGAATTTGAAAGAGACATCTCCTCGCCAAAAATTTGCAAAAATTCTGTATTTGCCAAAGCAGAATCCAAAAGGTTGTTGCGCCTAAGATAAGCAAAAATCTCTTGTTTGCTAGCAGTTGCAGAACCCACTTTGCTTACTACAACCGCAGCGGCGGCATTGGCAAAATATACGCTTTGTGAGATTGGCTTACCCAATGCCAACATATAAGCCAAAGAGGCAATCACCGTGTCTCCTGCTCCTGTTACATCAAAGACTTCCCGTGCAATCGTTGGCATTCTCTCTACTTTGACGCTTCCTTCTTGGATAGAATCCCTTGTGGCAAATGCGATTCCATCTTCACTTAAAGTGATTAATGAAGTCTCTAATGCGCACATTTTTTGTAAAGCCACAATACAATCTTGCAACGAATCCTCATCACAAATATTAATCCCTGTGGCTTGCATTGCTTCTTTTTTGTTGGGAGTAAGCAAGGTTGCGCCCTTGTATTTGGTATAATCCTTGCCCTTTGGGTCTATTAAAATCTTTAAATCGTGCGCTTTGGCTAAGGCAACCAAACTTTGTGTCAAACTATCATTCAATACGCCCTTTTGATAATCACTTAACACGAGACATTGGAGATTGGATTCCACAATCTTGCGCGAAACAAAATCCAAAATAAACTTCTCGCCCTCTTGACAAATGAGGCTTTTATCCTCCCTATCAATTCGCACGACTTGCTGATGTGCCGCAATAAGGCGAGATTTTTGTGTCGTAGGGCGCAAAGTGCTTGAGAAAATCCCCTCTATCCTAATGCCCCTATTCTCTAATTCTTGTTTCAAAGTTTTACCCGCTTCATCACAACCCACTATTCCGCAAATCCATACATTGGATTCCAAACTTATAAGGTTATTAGCGACATTACACGCGCCACCTAGGCTCAAAGATTCTTTTTTTACATCAATCACTTGCACTGGTGCTTCAGGAGAAATGCGCTCACAATTCCCCCAAATATAATGGTCTAAAATCAAATCTCCCACAACTAAAATATTTGGCTTCATACATTAATTTCCCAAAACTTCTTCCCACAGATTTGCATTATGAATCGCTTTGATTTGGCTTAAATAGTTTTTGATTCCCACTTCTAGCGAGAATCTTGGTTCATAATCTAAAAATTTTTTGGTCAAAACGATATTCGCTTCTGTATGCGTTTGAAAAAACTTATAGGGATTCTCAATATACTCCACTTCAAAGTCACCCAAATTCGTTTTGAGACATTGAATAATGTCATTATAGCTTCTTGCCTTGCCACTACCAACATTATAGATTCCACTTTTTTTTGCGTGGATTGCTTTGACATTTGCCGCAATCACATCTTGAATATACACGAAATCACGCTTTTGTTCGCCCATTTTAAACAAGCGCACTTTTTTGGATTTCAACGCTTGTAAGCCTAATTGCAAAATCATTGAAGCAGTTTTGCCTTTATAAACTTCATTTTCACCATAAACATTAAAATATCTCAAGCCCACAATGTTTAAAAGCGGAAAATTCTTTAAGTATTTCATCGTGAGATTGTCCATCATCAATTTAGAAAATCCATAAACATTTTCTGGAATCTCTCCGCTACCGATACTATTAGGCGCAGGGCTATTGCCATAAACGCCCGCACTTGAAGCATAAACCATACTTGCATTGCTACGCACGCACAAGTCCAACAAATCCTTATACGCATTCACATTTGCGCGCAAAATCGCCTCTTGATTCATCACTGTGGTATCCGAAATAGCCGCTTGATGAAAAATATAATCAAATTTGCGTTTCTCCAATCTTGTCAAATCCTCTTTATCGGTAATATCCCCTACAATCACCTCGCCCTTAAAATCAAGTAGATTCTTAAAATGTCCTAGAGATTTTAGATTTCCGTTGCTAAACTTCGTTTCGCTTCTAAAACTATCCAATACCACCACTTCCGCGTCTTTATGGTGCTTTTGAAAATAAAGTGCGAGATTAGAGCCAATAAATCCTGCACCCCCTGTAATCAAAATGCGTTTCCCTTTCAAAGAATCATCAATGTATTGCATATTTTTCTCCCTTTAAAGATTTAGCTTTATTGTAGCAAAATTCTCTGCATTTTAGAGTTTATGCTATAATTTTATTTTGATTCTTTGATTCTCATAAATTGGAATTATTTTATTATGTTAAAAAATATTCAAACGATGAAAGATTTTGTAATAAACGAAATTGATGCTTTGCCACCATTGCCTCAAACAATTCTTGAATTGCAAAGGATTTGCGCTCAAGAACATTCAAGCATCAAGCAAGTTGCTAATGTGATTGAGCAAGACCCTTTTTTGACAATGGATTTAATCAAAAGCGCAAATTCTCCTCTTTATGGTTATCATCGTGAAATTAACTCCATTTTACAAGCCGTTTCCCTCTTTGGAATCTCAACTGCCAAAGGCTTGGCGATTGCAAGTGCAATCAAAGCAAAATTTGTGATAAATTTAACACCTTACAACATAGAAGTTAGTCAATTTGTAGATACTTCCAATATCAAAAATGCTTTTTTATGTAGGTGGCAACAAAAAAATATCCATTTGCTTGAGATTTTAGTTCCCTGCGCACTTGTAATGCACATTGGTATGGTGATTATTTCAAACTGCTTAAAGCAATCAGGAAAGCAAGAAGAATTTATGCAGAACATTAATTCCCATCAATTTTTAGAAATTGAACAAAATTTGCTCGGCTACAACCAGTTTGAAGTGCTAGAGCATTTATTTGAACATTGGAACTTTGAAGAAACAATGGTGCAAGTGGTACATTATTTAAATAGCCCTACTTTACCAAAAGAGCTACAAATTTATATTTATCCCCTAAGAGTGTTGAATGCCTTAATAAATCCCTATGAAATCGCAAGTGAAGCGCAAATTTTGGAAGCAAGAAATCTTGTGCAACAATATCAGTTGGATTTAGCAAGCTTTGACACAACCTTAGAGGATATGCGACTAAACCCCGCGCCTACTTTGCCCGAAGAGGATTATCCTTTAGTTGATGAATGAGTTTTTAAACCTCTTGCAAAACGGGATTCCGCTTGATTTCAAGCTTGCAGAATCCTTTACACAAATTTTGGCATCTCTCTTAAAGCTTAATGTGCTTATCTTGCGCAAAAATCGCTATTTTTTACGCAAACAATTCTGTATTGGCAGAGTAGAACTAGCGCGCAAGGGTTATGGATTCGTCCTTCCTCTGCCAAAATCCAACAAGCAAGATTGGCTCGTAGAAAAAAATCTTTTAAAAGGAGCGCAAAAGGGCGATATTGTGCTAGCCAAACTGCTTACCAAAGGCGATTCCAATCGTCCGCGTGCAAAAGTTTTAAGCATTTTAGAATCCAAAGACAAATTCGTGCTTTGCTATCTTGAAAAATACAAACTAGATTGCATTGCAATTTCAATCCCAAACGAGATTCCTTATAAAATCAAAGCGAGCCAAAAATCGCTAAAAACCTTACCTTCTAACACAATCTTAAAGTTAAATCCCAAAAATGGCGAGATTTTAGAAATTTTAGGCACATTAGAAGATTCGCAGATTGATGAAACCCTTACATTAAGCCTCTATGATCGGCAAGAATCTTTCAATCTAAGCGCGCAACTTCAAGCAGAAAGCTTCCAAGAAGTGCGCATAAAAGACTTCAAAGAGCGCATAAACTGCACGCATTTGCCTTTTTGTGCGATTGACCCGCTTGGCGCAAAAGACCACGATGACGCGGTTTATTTTGACGCGGAATCCTCTACGCTTTATGTTGCGATTGCCGATGTAAGCTATTATGTGCCACAGGATTCCCCGCTAGACTTAGAAGCAAGAAATCGTGGCTTTAGCATTTATTTTCCGCACAAATCTATTCCTATGTTGCCTCGTGCTTTAAGTGAGAATCTTTGTTCTTTGAATGCGGGCAAATTGCGTCTTGCAATGGTTTGGAAAATGCGCCTACACAAACGCACCAAAGCGGTTTTAAATAGCGAATTGTTTGAAGCGGTGGTTAAAGTGCGACAAAAACTCACTTACGAGGAAGTAGATGAGCTACTAGAAAGCGGCAAGAGCAAACAAATTCTCCCTGCTCTCAAAAAACCACTCCTTCATCTTCACACGCTTGCCCAAAAACTCCGAGCCAAAAGGTTAAAAAGGGGTTTTGATTTCTTAGGAGATGAAAAATCAATGGAGCTAGACAAAAACTTAGAATTAAAAAATATAAAAATAGAATCGCAAACCCCTAGCCATCAACTTGTAGAAGAGTGCATGCTGCTAGCAAATATGCAAAGTGCAAAACTCCAAACTCAAAGAACAACAGCAAATGACGAAAGCCTAAAACTAGGTATTTATCGCGTCCATTCACAACCAAAACCCGCTGGAATCACAGAATTATTCACGGAGCTTAAACTACTTGGCATTTGGGAAAAAGTGATTCCTTTTAGAGATTTTCATCAAGCTATTTTAAACGTGCAAAGAGCCGCGAAACTCGCTAATATGGAAAGCGAAATGGATAAACTTATTATCAAATCTATGCCACAAGCAAGCTATGCAAGCCACAATATCGGGCATTTTGGATTAGGATTTGAAGTTTATAGTCATTTTACTTCTCCGATTCGGCGTTATAGTGATTTGCTACTTCACAGAATCCTAAAGGCAAAGATTCAGCTTAATGAGGATTCCACGCACAAGGAATCTCTACCCACACTTTGCGAGGATTTAAGCCAAAAAGAACGCGAAGTCGCCAAGATAGAAATGGAATTTAAAGACCGCAAATTTGCGCGATTTTTATCACAAAGAATCGGACAAGCTTTTATCG
This sequence comes from Helicobacter sp. UBA3407, assembly GCF_949747025.1. Classification (NCBI taxonomy): domain Bacteria; kingdom Pseudomonadati; phylum Campylobacterota; class Epsilonproteobacteria; order Campylobacterales; family Helicobacteraceae; genus Helicobacter; species Helicobacter sp. UBA3407. The sequence continues at coordinate 5,642 of NZ_CATKCB010000058.1, forward strand.
GATTTGTGTCCAATGATTCTACCCCAGAGATTGTTTCTCTTGTAACTCCTCCTTTGCAAGGTGCGCGTGTCCTCTGTCTTAAAGGCAAAGGGGTAAAATACCAAAAAGTGCGCATTCAAATCATAGAAGTTAATATCGCAACCGCAAAAATTTATGGTAGAATCGTGGAAAGTTATAATGAAAGTTTTGGAATCGCAAGCGAGCAAATCTCCACATATCTCTTTGCGAAATCTTCTCAAAAAGAGCGTCAAAAGCAACAAAAAGCTAAAGAAAAAGCACAAAAAACAATGCAACGAGCAAAACGCTATAAAAGGAATCGCCATACCAACTCGCAATCTTTTGTGCGCCACAAATGCAAAGGTAGATAATGTATAAAAAAGAATTAGACGCCAAACTTGCCAAACAAGAAGAAATCCGCGCTATTTTGCTGTATGGCGAAAGCTCCTTTTTGATTGGCTATTATGGTGAAAAAATTGCGCAAACGATTCTTACAAAAGGCTGTGAAAAAAATAGTTTTTATTTCAATGCCTTTGATTTCCAAAGTGCATTAAGCTGCTTTTCACAAGGCTCGCTCTTTGGAGATGAAGCATTGGTGTGGATTAAAATTGACAAAAAAATTCCCAAAAAACAGCTAGATACTTTAATCCAATCCTTATTGCAAAACGGCGCGGGTTATTTGGTGGTTGAATTTTATCCCGCAGAGAACAAAAGTGCGAGTGAATATATGACAGACGCACGCGCGATGTCTGCGAGTTTTCCTGCAAAAAACGCAAAAGAAAAGGTTTTTGAAGCACGATTCTTTGCACCAAACCTCAACGAAGCAATGGCAATCTTAAAAGAATATGCCCAAAATCTAAAAATCCAAATTTCGGACTTTAATCTACACAAAATCCTAGAACAACAAAACTTTGATTTGGGATTAAGTGTCGCAGAACTTCGCAAATATACGATTTTTGACCAAGAAATCAGTGCGGAAATGGTAGAGGGCTTGGGCTATGGCTTGGGCAGTGTAAAACTAGAGGAGATTTTGGAATCCCTACTGCTTAAAAAGCCTTATTTTGACAAATTATCACAATTTTTAGAACAGGGCTTTGAGGAAGTGCCTTTGATTAATGAAATACAAAAATACTTTTTTGTATTGTTTTTGTTTTCAAGCCATATTAGGATTTATGGAGAAGCCTCATCACAAGATGTTTTGGGCTACAAATTGCCTCCTATGTTGCTAGAGCAGAAAAAGAGATTTGCGATTTTGCTTAAAGAATCTCAATATGAATCCGTTTTCTCTATTCTTAATGCTTGGAGAGAGGATTCTTTAAAAGGCGCAAACAAAGGCAATGGACTTTTAAGTGCTTTAATGAAAATTCAAGCAATCTTGAGATAAAATCCGCGACTTTACATTGAATTGTAAAAGATGAATCCTTGCTCTTTTGAATCGCAAAAGGGCAAAATCCACAAGGAGACTTTATGCGTTTTTATGAAACTATGTTTGTGGTTAAACCCACTTTGACACAAGAAGAAATCACTCAAAAGATTGATTTTTACAAAACTGCAATCATCAACAATGGCGGAGAAATCAGCGCAACTTTAGATATGGGTATGCGCAACCTTGCCTATGAAATCAAAAAAAACAAACGCGGCTACTATTTTGTTATTTATTTCAAAGCAGAACCTAAGCTTGTTTTAGAATTAGAGCGTCTCTACCGCATCAATGAAGATATTTTACGCTTTATCGTCATCAAATACGATAGCAAAAAAGAGCAAAAAGCTTGGGAAATCTTAGTTGATAGAGCAATCAACAATAAAAAATCTGCTCCCTTAAAAGAAAAAGAGGCAGAAGAAAAAGTTGCTCAAGAATAAGGGTAGTTAAGGATATTCAATGTTTAACAAAGTCATTTTAGCAGGAAATTTAACGCGAGATGTAGAATTGCGCTATTTGCCTAGTGGTGCCGCATTAGCAAAACTTGGACTTGCGGTGAATCGTCGCTTCAAAAAGCAAGATGGTTCGCAAGGAGATGAAGTTTGCTATATTGATGTAAATCTGTTTGGGCGGACTGCTGAAGTGGCAAATCAATACCTCAAAAAAGGCTCTTCAGTGCTTATTGAAGGGCGTTTGGTATTGGAAAGCTGGACAGATAATACCGGACAAAAGCGAAGCAAACACAGCATTACAGCCGAAAATATGCAAATGCTTGGCTCAAGAAATGAAGGTGGGAATTATGGAAATGGCGGTGGAAATGGAAGCTATGGGGGCTACCAAAATCAAAATGACAATTATGGTGAAACCACTCACTACAACAACTATGGGAATCCTCAAAATACACAACAAGCTAGCGCACCAAAACCACAAAAAGCCAAAGAAAACGAAATCCCTGTGATTGACATTGACGATGAAGAAATACCATTTTAAAGGATAAATTATGGCAGAGAAAAAAAGATACTCCAAACGATATTGCAGATACACAGAGGCAAAAATTGATTTTATTGACTACAAAGATGTAGAAATGCTTAAGCATTCACTTTCTGAACGTTACAAAATTATGCCACGTCGCTTAACAGGCAACTCTAAAAAATGGCAAGAGCGCGTAGAAGTCGCAATCAAACGCGCTAGACAAATGGCATTAATTCCTTATATTGTAGATAGAAAAAGAGTAGTTGAGAACCCTTTCAAAATCTAATCTTAAC
>NZ_CATKCB010000059.1:0-3239 GCF_949747025.1 Helicobacter sp. UBA3407
CTCTGTTGATGTGATTGTGTCCGGGATTCCTTGGGCACTTTTAAGCCAAGCGACACAAAAATGTATTTTAGAAAACATTTACAATACACTAAGTCCAGGGGGATATTTTGCTACCTTTGCTTATATTCTGCCTACATTAGGTGCAAAGAGATTCCGAAAAAGAATCTATGGAGATAAAATGTTTAGTGAAATTAAAAAATCCAAAATCGTATGGAATAATTTTCCTCCCGCATTTGTGTATTATTGTAGAAAATAACCTTTACCCCCTCTACATTTTGGAATCTTAAAGATTCAATAAAATCTCCAATTTATATAAAATATAACTTAATTTAAGTAAATATTTATAGTAATGCGCTATAATTGCAAATTTATTCCAAAAGTAATATTTTGGATTGTAAGAAGCAAATTATTATGAAAGGTAAAGTTATGAAAATTACCAAAATGGCAAAAGCCAACGAAATTAAACGTGATTGGATTGTTTTAGATGCGGAGGGTAAAACATTTGGTCGCCTCATCACCGAAATTGCCACACTTTTAAGAGGCAAACATAAACCAAGTTATACACCAAATGTAGATTGCGGTGATTTTGTTGTTGTTATCAATGCGCCAAAAGTAAAATTTAGCGGAATGAAACTAGAGGACAAAGAATATTTTACGCATTCAGGATATTTTGGTAGCACGAAGTCAAAAACACTGCAAGAAATGCTAGAGAAACACCCAGAGAAACTCTATAAGTTGGCTGTTCGTGGTATGCTTCCTAAAACGAAATTGGGTCGTATGATGATTAAAAAGTTAAAAGTCTATTGTGATGCAACTCATCCTCATAGCGCACAAGTTTCCAAAGAATCAAAATAAGGATTAACAAATGGCAAAAATTTATGCAACAGGAAAAAGAAAAACGGCGATTGCAAAAGTATGGCTAACTCCCGGAAGTGGAAAATTAAGCATTAATGAAACAAATCTTAATGATTGGTTGGGTGGTCATGAAGCAATCAAAATGAAAGTAATGCAGCCTTTGCTTTTAACAAAACAAGAAAAAAGTGTGGATATTGTTGCGGTCGCATTTGGTAGCGGTTACTCTGCGCAAGCAGAAGCACTAAGGCACGGGATTTCTAAGGCTTTAGCACTTTATGATGTTAATTTTAGAGCTATTTTAAAACCTAAAGGTTTATTGACGCGTGATTCTAGGGTAGTAGAGCGTAAAAAATACGGAAAGCGCAAAGCAAGAAGAAGCCCGCAATTTTCAAAAAGATAATCAAAATTCCATTCCAACAATTCTTTTTGGAATTTTTGGAGGGTTTTTCCTTTTTATTTCTTCAAAGTTTGGTTTGGTGTTTCTTTTGTGGAGAAAAGCAAAGGTTTGTGTTCCAAAAAGGAAAACCCATAGACCTAAATATGTTTTTATGAATTTCTTATAAAGAAACTTCAATGCTAAAAGCTATCAAGTATATTTTGAATTTTCAAAATCCACAATGGAATGCCGTTTTATTTTTTCATCTATTTTTCATTTTGGCATTATGTTGCATTCATTTGGGGTTCCATTTTCTTGATTTTTTGCGTTTGCAATCCCCTCAAAATTTTTTTGAGGGGGCATTGATTCTTACTTCAATGGACGCCTACTATTACGCAAAAGGCGCGCGGGATTTTCTTGCTTTGCTTAATGGAAGTTCGGAATGGAAAGAAATCTTGAACACATTATCCTCCTTGCATTTTCTTGCACTTCTTGGTGGAATTTTAGCAAAATGGACGAGTTTGGAGTTTGCTCTGACTTGGAGTAGCGTTTTTTTGAGCGCAAGCACAGCAGTTATGCTCTATCTTTTGATTTATCAGATTCTTAAGCAAGTTGTATGGAATCTCTTGCAAATTTTGCGGGGATTAAATCAGCCCAATGCGGAATCTTTACTATTCAATACTTTCCCATTATGTTTGCAGTTTTTGGCTTTTGTCGCAAGCTTGATTGCAATTCTTTTGCCTAGTTTTTATCAGCGTGTGGGAGCTGGGTATTTTGATACAGATATGTTGTTGCTGACTTTGCCTCTACTTACTTTTATTTTTTTATTACGATTCTTAACGCGCAGGGATTTATGCTTAAAATCCCTCGCACTTTTTGGAATCTCTGGTTATTTAGCCATTGCGTGGCATAATGGAATCCAAAATCTGCTACTTTTGGGATTCGCACTTTTTGTTCTGCTAGAGGGAATACAATTCTTAAAGGTGCGCGTAATTTCTCGCAAAATCCTCGCATTCATTGCGGTTTTTTTGATTATTCTTACGCCCTCGTCCTTTTGTTTTTTGGCATTAGTTTTGCTTTTGTTTGGAATCGCAAAATTGCCTCAAAAGATGTCTGTTTGGCTTATTTTTAGTTTGGGGTATGCAATTTTTTTTGGAGCTTTAAATCCGCTTCTTGCGCAGATTAATGCCTATATTTTTGGAGCGACACAGCACGCAAATGCCTATGTTTATGCGTCTGTTGTGAATGGAATCCTAGAGACAATGCCCACAAGCTTTTCCGCGCTCTTTGCACGCAGTGGTGGTCTTGCGCTTTTTTGTCTTGCATTTCTTGGCTTTGTAGCCTTTGGCGTTATGACTTTTGGCTTTTGGGTGGCGAGTTTGAAATATAGCGGATTTTTGGAATCTCTTTTTAAGCTCCCATATTCTTGCTCTTCTTGCGCGCAAGATTTTCAAGAATCCAAATCTTTAACGAATCTTTCGCGCCCTCAAGCCCTCCTGTTGATTTTTGTTTTTCTTCTGCCCTTTGCATTTTTGGGAGTGGCGTCTGTTTGGCTGGGTATGCGGTTTAGTTTTTTTATGACACCTGTGATTGCTTTTGGGATTGCTTTTGTGAGTCTGGTTGTTTTGAATCTTTTAAGGAAGTTTTTTGCTATTATTTTGCTTGCTAGCAGTGCAGTTATCGCGCTGTGGGTTGCAAATTTACACTATCAAATTCCGCCTCCAATTCTAAAAAATGCCGAGGTTCAAGCCTTTAAAGATTTGGATTTTAAACTCCATTCGCAAGATATTCTTTTGTCGTGGTGGGATTATGGATATGCGCTAAGATATTTTACAAAGGCGCAAGTATTGCTTGATGGCGCGAGACATTCGGGAGCAGCAAATTTCCCAATCGCTAAAATTTTGCTTAGCCCCTCCTTGACATTGTTTTATAACTTCTCGCTAGAGATTGCGCAGGCTATGCAAACTCTTCCTCCAAAACAATGGAATCAAATCTTTGAAATTCTTTC
>NZ_CATKCB010000060.1:0-8388 GCF_949747025.1 Helicobacter sp. UBA3407
ATGTGGAATCTTTTGCGTTGGAGTTAAGGAGCTTTTTTCAAATTTCACCACTTCCCCCTCTATCAATCCTAAGCCCAAATGTTCGCCAAACTCATAACTTTTTTGAAACAATAATTGCATTCCTAGGCAGATTCCAAGTAGAGGCTTGCCGCTTTTGGCAAACTCTAGCACTGCTTCTTGCATTCCATTGCGTGCTAGGTGTTGCATTGCGTCGCCAAATGCTCCAACACCGGGCAAAATAAGAGAATTGTAGTTTTTGAGATTTTGCGGGTCTTGCGTGATATGGGCTTTTTTACCAACCTTGTGGATTGCATTTTGGACGCTTGCTAGGTTTCCAATTCCATAATTTACAATGCCGAGCATATCAATCTCGTTTTAAATTCGCAGTAAGTCTGACATACAATGCTAGCCCTGCAAGCAGAAAGGTTACCGCAACGATGAGATAAACAGCATAAAGCAGCTTTTCTGGAGCAGTAATTGCGAATTTAAAGACTAGCATTAAAGATTCAATGGCTAAAGCAATCACAATAGAACCCAAGAATCGCGTCATTGTTTTATGCACGACTTTAGAATCTTGCGACTTCTGACGCCCCAAAACTTCCTCTTCAAAGATTGCGCGCACAAGGTCAAAAATAGCCAAACTTAAAGTAATAAGAATCGTTGCTTCAAAAACATCTTTAATATCTAAAATCTCCAAACTTCCAAAGCGATATAAGGCGTCCCATAAACTAATGCTACCCTTTATGAGCAGCAAAGAGCAGACAAGGAAGAGAGACAAAGCCATTAGGAAATAAACGCATTTGCCAATTCCAAAAGAAAATCCAAACAAAGGTGTGGTGCGCACAAGCTCCAAACTTCGCTCCAAACGCACGTCCATACAGACGACATAGGCAAGATCCCCCTTATCATTATAGAGAGGATAGGAAACTGTGATGACAAGATTACCGCTTGCTAAAGAGGGATACGGGTCTGTTAGGATACATTTTTTTTCTTTCACTGCGCGATAAAAGTAGGCGCGTTCATTATGGTTTTCACCTTTTTTGCACTCAATGTTAGAATCCCTAGAGATTCCGTCTATTACTAAACTCCCGCTAGAATCTAATACATAAATGAGTTCAAAGATTCCCACTTCTTTTTCTATCTTTTTGATTCCATCAACAATTTTATTTAATTCAATATGTGGCAAGTGATTTTTGATATTGCGTTGCATTAAGAAACATAAATACGCACGAATCTCATAGCGCATTTCGCTAAAATGTGCAATGTCTTTTGATAACATAAAAATTCCTTAAATTTAAGATTGAATTTGGGTCGAAATTGTATCAAAAAATACAGGATAATAACCCATATCTTTTGGTAATTTTGCTTGCCAAGATTCCAAAATACTTTGATAATCCTCCAAGGTTAAATTTCCTTTTAACAATTCATAATTAAGATAAAGTCCATAAGTGTTTAGAACATCACTTTGACAATATTCATCAATTTTGTCTTGTTTGCCCTCATAATATAATTGCAACACTTGCTCTCCGCTCGTGTCGTATTTACCCGGAAAGCCAACTAAATTTGCGAGAGCATCTAGTTTGAGATTCCGCGCACTGCCATAGTTTCCCAAGCTATCATATAAATCCGTGTGGAATCTCTCACTATATCTTTGGCGATAATTTTCCCATTTGCTTTTATTAAATTGTGCGTTGTTTTCCTCAAAATACGCATTTGCTTGGAGCTTGTATTTCATTGCACGTAAAAGCAACATTGGCATATCAAATCCTCGTCCATTGAAGCTTACGAGTTTTGGTTGATGTTTGTTGAGATAATTTAAAAATGACGTAATCAATGATTTTTCTCGTTCTTCTTTGGAATTTCCAATGCTTTTGAAGTTGCCCACCTTGATAAAACGTCCATACTCATCACAATACACGGCTGCAATACTGATGACTTGATGATAACAAATCGGCAAAAATTCTGTGTTGCTTAGTTCTTTTTGAATCTCCATTGCGGCTTTGCTTATTTCTAAATCACTTTGGGATTCTATTTTGATATTTCGTTTTTCAAATTCTGCTTTAAAGCCTTTTTGAACTAAATCTACATCTAAAATCGTTTCACAATCAAATACAATAATCATTTGCACTCCTTTGTTTTTAACTGCGTATTTTAAAGTAATTTTAGTTAGAATCCAAATTGATATGTAAAATAAAGGGGTAATTATGCTACTTGGAGTAAATATTGACCATATTGCAACACTGCGTGAGGCGCGGAAAATCAACGACCCAGACCCGCTAGAAGCAGTATTTATAGCCAAAAGGGCAGGGGCAGACCAGATTACTTTGCATTTGCGTGAAGACCGCAGACATATGCACGATTCCGATATTAAACGCATTCGCGAAAGCTCCTTTTTGCCTCTTAATGTGGAATGCTCCATTAATCCGCAAATCATAGACTTTTTGCTAGAAGTCGCACCACACCGCATTACGCTTGTGCCAGAGAATCGCGCAGAAGTAACCACAGAGGGTGGATTAGATGTTATAGGAAATTTTGATAGAATCGCGGAAATTACACAATCTTTTAGGGGAAAGGGCATAGAAGTTTCACTTTTTATTGATACGCAACTAGACCAAATTTGCGCTTCTAAAGAAGTTGGTGCGCAAATGATAGAGATTCATACGGGCGCTTATGCGAATTTGCATTTGATGTTAAATTCTAATTTACCCCGCACGCACCATAGTATAGAATCCCTAAACTTGCCAAAAGAGGAGTTAAAAGTGGCTTTGAGGGATTCCATAGAAAGCTTACAGAATGCCGCAAAAGAGGCAAAATGGTTAGGATTGGAAGTTGCCGCAGGACACGGATTGAACTATGTTAATCTTGCCCCTGTGTTATCTATTGTTGAGATTGGAGAACTTAATATCGGACAAAGCATTATCGCACGCGCTATTTTTAGCGGACTTGAAAATGCCATTAAAGAAATGGCGAAGTTGATAAAGGGTTAGATTTGAGATTCCATTATTCAGAGGGGGTAGGGGGTTCTGCTTAGCAAAGTTAGCTCTTAACCCCCCAACTCCTAGTATGTTTTGTCCTCATTGCAAGGACGCGGATACTTTGGATTTGCCCTTGCGTTGTCGTGTCAGATTTGTGGCATATCAATAGGATTTTTTTCTTCGTTTTGTGGTGGCATAAATTGTGTTTGTGTGTTTTGTGAGGTTTGCTCATAGACAATTTCAAGCGTTGGATTAGAATTGTTCAAATCCACAAAACGCGTGCAATGCTTATGAAATATTAGTTTTACGGTGCCGGTTGGTCCATTGCGTTGCTTGCCGATGATAATTTCTGCTTCCTCTTCATTACGCGGGATATAAGTACTTTTGTAGTCTTTGTTTTCTTTTTTGGCGGCTTCTTCTTTTTCTTTTTCATCTTTTTGTTTATAAACTGCATCACGATACACAAACAAAATAATATCTGCGTCTTGCTCAATAGAGCCAGATTCGCGCAAGTCTGAAAGCATTGGGCGGCGGTCGCTCCTGCTCTCTAGGCTACGATTGAGTTGTGAAAGCGCAATGATTGGAATCTCTAATTCGCGCGCAATCATTTTGAGTCCGCGACTAATTTCGCTAACTTCTTGGTGCCTATCTTTATTGTTAGCACTACTCATCAATTGCAAATAATCAATGACAGCAAGTCCGATTTCTGGGTGTTTGGTTTTGATTTTTCTTAGTTTGGTTCTAAGTTGATGAATCGTAAGCAAGCTATTGTCGTCAATAAACAAAGGAGATTTGCTCATAACATCTGCCGCATAGGTGAGATTTCCCCATTCCTCTTCTTGTAAGTTTCCAACGCGCAAGTTTTGCAAAGAGATAGAGGTTTTAGCAGCGAGCATTCTTAGCATTAATTGTTCCGCAGGCATTTCAAGACTAAAAAATGCTACCCCCCTCCCTGTATCTAAGGCTCTTTGTGCCATATTTAATACAAGTGTTGTCTTTCCCATTGCCGGACGCGCAGCAACGATAACCAAATCCCCTTTGTTGAATCCTGTTGTCATTTTGTTTAAACCTGCAAAGCCTGTATCTACGCCAATGAGCAGGTTATTTCCACGTTTTTTCATTTCTGTAACATATTCTAAAGTTGTTTTAATAATTGCTTTGGAGTCCCTAAATTCCCGCATTTGTTGCACATTGCCAATCTTATAAAGCTCACTTTGGAGATAATCCATAATTTCTTTAGAGCTTGTTTCGCTCTCTGCCGTGCTTTGAGTGATTTTCATAGCAAAGGAATGGAGTTTGCGCTTGGTAGAGGATTCTAAAATTTCTTGAACATAAGATTTTAAATCACTGATAGGGCTTGTGGAGAGAATATTTAACATTTCTTCTTGCGCAATCGGACGTGCTTTGGTAGAGAGTCCAAGAATAATCTCCTCATCAATAGGGCGTTCAGTGTGGCGAAGTTCTAACATCGCAGAAAAAATATTTTGGTGTGGTGGATAAGAAAAATCTTCTGCTACAAGTGATTCCGCGATAAAATCCAACTGCTCTGGGTCAAATAAAATAGAGCTTAAAACAGCGCGTTCAATTTGTAATTGCATTTCCATATTGATTCCTTAAAATGTTGCGTTGCTTTTGAGATTTAAAAACAAATGTGCTAAGGTTGTGAGCGCAAAAACAGGAGCGAAAAATCCAATAATCGGAATTAGACTTAAGCCATACAGGGGCAAAACAACGTTGCGGATTCTACTTTTTTGTTCTAATTTAATGCGTTTAAGCTCTTTTTTTTCAAAGATTCCCTCGCCCACATCTGCAACCAATGTTTTAGAAAAGAGCCAAAAGTTTGGCAATAAAATCACAAATGAACCTATAAAGGGCACAAAATAAAGAGGCAATAAAAGCACTAAAAACAAAAGATATAAGAGATAAACTCCAAGTAAAGAAAACAAAGAAACTAATGTGCTTGTATTACCCTCTAAAGGGCAGGTAGGATAGTGTTTATTGCGCACAAAATGGACGACAAAAGGTGCTAAAAAAGAACAAATCGTCAATGTAAGTAAGAGCGAAAATATCAAAAATAAAAAAACTAAAAAAATAAAAATCGTGGTTTGGATAATATAATCTAGGCTACTTTGAATCCAAGCAAGCCAAGTAATAGAGAGATTTAAATCCCAGCGCAAAGAATCATAAAGCGTGGCATACCAAGTGTTGCCAAAGAAATAAAAGATTCCACCGATAAAAAGTAGCGCAAAAAATAAAGGTAAGAAAGTCAAGCCTAGTAAATAAGGCGTGAAAATATCCTTTTTGGCAAGCGCGAAATAGTGCTTTGTTTGGGTGAATTGCTCTTGCATTTTTGATTGCATAGTTGTCCTTAATTTTTGCAATAAATCATAAAAATTGAATCCAAAAATTCACCAAGTGAGAACTTCTCTTTTGATTTTATTGAGTGTGTCAATTGCCTCTTTGAGACGCGAGACTTCGTTGTCAATTTGTTGGAGATTCCACGCGCCAAGCTCTTCTGGCATATCTTGTGAGCCACGTTTAATCATAATGTAATCTACAAAAGAAATTTTTGCGATTCCTAAAAGCAACTGAATCTCTGCCTGTGCTTCCTCAATTTCACGCAAGATTCCGTCAATGCGTTCAAACATTTTTTATCCTTCCTTGCTAAGTTTTAAGCCAAAATTTTAGCATTTTTACGCAACTTTTACAAAGGGAGAAAATCCTCCAAGATTTCCTCTTGCATAGTATGCGAAATTTCTAGTGTAAAATCATTAAAAATAGGTTGCTCTATGATTAAAAGCGGGGAGGTAAAAAACCCATAGGGATAAATTTTGTGGCGCAAAAGCAACTGAATTTCCTCACAAAGCCCTTGCCGCAAGAGAGTGGAAAAGTCTGATATTTTTAATAAATCTTTGAAACTCTCAAATAAAAGTAGCAAAATTCCTTCTTTGTTGGCATATCCGATTCCATTATGCCAAAATTCTACTTTTGCTTTGGTGGGTTTGGAAAGTAGGGAATAATCGCAAATAAAGCTAGGAATTGTTTGATTTTGGCAAGTCAGTTTGCCTTTAAGAAGTTGGTAGTGTAAAACTTTGCGTTTAAGGATTTGGTAGGGTTGGTCTGCTTGCTCTAGTCTCGTTCGCGTTTGAAAATTATGGAATCGCAACGCGGGGAGATTCCTTATTCCTTGTGGTGCGTTTAAGGACGAGAGCAACTCTAGCGCGTTTTTTTGGGATTTGTCTCGCTGGGCTTTGAGGGCAAAAAGGCAGCCGCAGTAGTTTTGGCGGTAGAGCTTTGCACTTCTTGCAAGTTCGTTTTGCGCTTTTGTGCCCCCTTTGCTTCGCACATCAAGGGGCAGGAAGTCAAGATTCCAACTTTTAGCAATCACTTCACCTTGTGCAAAAAGTTCAGATTGTAGTTTCATTGGGCTTGCAAGTAGAGTAGTGGTGAATTCTGTGCAATGCGTTTTTTTGGCAATTTGAGCAGTTTTGTTTAAGCGAAAGTCAAAGCAAAAGCTACACCGCTCCCCCTTTTCGGGTGCGTTTTCTAAGCCTTTGGCATTTTGTAGCCATTCTTTGTCGTCGTATTCTCCAACAATAAGCGGAATCCCAAGTATTTTGCAGCTGCGTTGGACATCTTCTAGGCGCAGTTGATACTCTTCATAGGGGTGGATATTGGGGTTATAAAAGAATCCGCAAAAATGCTTATGGGGGTAAAGTTTTTGGAGGCTTGTTAGGAAGTGATGACTATCTACGCTGCAACAAATATGCACTAGGGTTGCGTTTTGGTTGCTAAAATCATAAGGGACAGACGACATTTTCTCTCTTTTTTGGGCTAAATGAAACGAAATTTTAGCATAACCTAACACAAGTTAATCAGAAATATGTTAAAATTCTTGCGACCCTTTCATCTAGTGGCCAAGGATAATGCTCTTTCACGGCATATACGGAAGTTCAAATCTTCCAAGGGTCGCCAACTTTTAAATAATCTCGTATTTCTTGCAATCCCAACTTAATGCATTCTTAAATGTTAAAATTCTCTTAACTTTTCTTTAATAAATCCGATATAATAAATACTATCTTGAATTAATGAGGGGCAAATGCTCAAGAAATTGTTGGTTGGCTTGGTATTTTCTAGTGCGTTTAGCACATTGATTTTTGCACAAATACAACCCAAAGTGCAAATAGGCGAGGCACTAAGTGGCAAAGAAGCGAAGGAAATGTTACAAAACTTCCCAAAGGAAGTAAAATCTGTGATAAAAGTTCCACAAAATAAACAAACAAAGGTGGCTAAGAACGCAAGAGGTGGGACTTATCCCTATAATAACGATGTGATTCCACCTTTTAACTCCTCTACCGATTCGCTTGTAGCACTTAGAAATAGTGCGGGTAATGTCGTTTTGTATGTAACTTATACCACAGATAAACCATTCGCAGAAGTTGGAAATATCCTTACCATAGATTCTAGCAGACTGGATAGCCCAAAAGACTATGCGGTGCAAAAGTGGAATCCCGACAAGCAAGAGCTTTATAGCGAATATGTAAATGCAAGGACTTATTATAATGGTGGGAGAAATCCGACAGATAAATATCCTGAATGGGGTATGCCTTATTCTAATAGCTTTGGAATGTGGATAAAACTTGGCGGATATTTCTCTGAAGCCATTTCGTTATTTAACAGAAACGAAATATACAAACAAAGCGACCCAGCTTGGGAATATCAGTATTTTAATTTTCAACTATTGCCCTCTGGTTTGCTTTCTGTTACCACAAAGTATTCTGATTATTCTACGGAACGCATTATCACGACAAAGCCGATTCCTCTTAACAAATGGGTATATATTCAAGCAATAGAAAAAGTGTTAGATTATCAAATTGGTTGGAAAGCAGAGGATGGAAGTGATGAAGAATTAGTCCAAAAAACTTTTGGGAATCAGACAATTAAATTTTCAAAGGATGCTTCTTATCAGAGGTATTTTAGCGTAACTGATTTAATGCGATATTTAGAAAATGACGAAACAAGATTCTATATTAACGCTAAAGAGCTTTTTTATAATCCTGTTGTGGGAATGTTTGAGCTTATGGATAACTACAATGCCAAAGAAAAGTTAATTTTCTCCACAGGAGGACAGATAACTTATGACATTAACACTTTAATCCAAGAATCTTACACGGTCTTAAGCGGCGGAACTTCGTCTATTTTGAATCTTAACGATATAGATGTTTATTACGACCCACAAACATTAAATATACTTTTAATTGATTGGCGGATAAATCGGCAAGGAGCAGGAAAATGAATATCAATAACCCAACACATATCAATCCCAAATTGGTTTCAAATAATCTAGGCACATTAGAGACCAATGGCAACCTCAAACTCACAGAGGAAGCAATCAAACAATCTCAAGCAGAAG
>NZ_CATKCB010000061.1:0-4285 GCF_949747025.1 Helicobacter sp. UBA3407
ATCCTATACAGATTACAAACAAGCTTTAAAAGAAAAAGAATGCTTTACTTATAAATTAGGTAAAGCACTCATTACTGCTAATTCTGTGCGGGGGGGGGGGGCGAATCTTTGCTTATTTGCAATTTTTTCAAGAAGTGCGTAAGTTAAAGAAAGAGTTTAGGGAGAAAAGGAAATGAGATTCTATTGCGTCCTTACAAACAAAGCAAAGCGTGCAAATGTAAGAATCTAATCTTAGCCACTTTATTGGAATTGAAGTAAGAAATTTGTATGATATATGCGGATTTAAGGTATCGGCTTTCTTAAAAAGGAGGCGATATGGCAGAAGTTATAATTGTTCTAGTTATTATACTCTTGCTCATTCTAGCCGTGAAAAGCTAGAGATAAGCATTAATAATTTCAACATTTTGATTTTATGCCACCTCCGCTTATAAAAGCCTTAAATCCCTTGTAAATCTAAAGCCACTTTAAGCGGGAGTGGTTTTAGTCTCAAAGCCCATTTTTCTTTAGTTTTTAGATTCTCTCTATTAAATATTTTTGATTGTTCGGCTTATGGATTTGTGCAGTGCTACGAATTGTAAGTAATTCTCGCAATGATAGAAAACCAAAGTTCTCGCAAGAACGCAAGGAGATTTCTTGCGAATTCAAGCTTTATTCCAAACTTTCTAGCATAGAGCCAATGCTCTCCTCTAAGCTAAAAAGCGGCTTCCACCCTAAATTTTGGAGCTTAGAAGTATCCAAACTTCTTTCAAAAGGAGGTAGAAAAGCCGAAAGATTCGCCTTTTGGCATTGCTTAATTGGAATCTCTATGCCTTTTTTGCTGCCTACTTCCTTTGCGATTTGCTTTGCAAGCTCCAAAATGCTGATAAAAATGTTAGGATTGGCAAGATTGTAAATACCCGTTGTGTTTTTGTCCAAAAGTCCCAATAAGATTCCACTTGAAGCGTCAAAAACATCTAAATAATTGCGTTTCGTCTCCCCTTTTGTGAGCAGGGTAATTTCGCCTTTTTCTAAGGCTTGGCTCAAAAACGCCATATAGACGCGCTGGTCTTCTTTGCTCACTCCTGCCCCTATGACTTGACTTAAGCGCAAGATACAGATATTCAAGGAATATTGCGCCGCATAAGCAATCATCAAATGCTCACACAATCGCTTGGCGGCAGGATAGCAGTTTCTAGGGTTTAGCACAGGAAGCACGCCCAAATCCTCCTCACGCACATTTTTTTCTTTTGTCTCCCCATAGACTTCCATAGTGGATAAAAAAACGATTTTTTTGCTTTGATTCTTTCTTGCTAATTCTAACAAATCTTTCGTGTGCTGGTAAATTGTTTCTATTGTTTCCACAGGAGAATCTACGAAATATTGACTTTGCGTAGGTGAGGCGCAACATAGGAGATAATCTATTTTTTCTAAGCATTCTTTGTAATCTTCAATGAACATTAAAGAATCGCATTGAGGATTGATTGAAATGCCCAAAGTCTGGAATCTTTCCAAAGCCCTTTTTTTATTTCTTGTCGTGCAATAAATTTTAATGTTTTTTACATTGCGCAAAAGAACGCTGATAAATATAGAGCCAATCAAGCCGCTTCCACCGCTGATAAGAAGTGTTTGGTTCTCTAGGGAGGCAAACCAATGTGCGAAGTTTTCTTTGAGCCTTAATGCGCCATCTCTTAAGAGTTTTGCAGTCATTTTAGATTCCAAAAATGTTTTCTACATCACGTGTTTTCATAATGGATTCTATCAAATAATAATCCATAGCTGTGGTGAGTTTGACATTACAAACCGAACATTCTACAAAATGCAATGGGATTCCATAGAAGTTTGCCATAGAAGCCGTATCAATGAAGCTTCGCTTTTCCTTTTTGGCGCGATGATGAATCCTTAAAATCTCCTCCAAAATAAAGCTTTGTGGGGCTTTTGCCACCATACATTCCTCTCTATCAAAAATCGTTTGGATTTCCCCTGCCTCCCCTTTAAGCGCAATAGTTTCATAAGTTTTTGAAGCACTAATTGCATTGCCGTGTTGCTCTACGCAAGCAAGATTTTGGGTAATTTCCTCGTGCGTGATGAGGGGGCGGACACCATCGTGGATTAGGACAATATCACGCGGATTTTTGGAGTATTTTTTGGCACATTGCAATCCCAAAAAGATAGATTCCTGCCCGCTCACTCCACCGGGGATTATCTCTGCAATTTTGGAGATTTGGTATTTGGAGATTTCTGCTTGTAGTTTGGGGATATAAGATTCTAGGCAAACAACAAGGATTTTGTCTATTTTGTGATGACTTTCAAAAATTTTTAAAGTATGGATAATCACAGGAATCCCGCCAATGGTTAAGAATTGTTTGGGGATTCCACTTTTGTGGTTCATTCTTTGTCCTGTGCCACCTGCAAAAATTACAACGATGTTTTTCAAATTTATCCTTATATGGTTTCTCTTGAATTAAAGCAATTTTAACATAAAATCTACTACTTTTGCGCTGGAATCTCCTTTGCAAGATTCCATATATTCTTCCCAAAGACAATGAGAGGTTTCTTGTTGCATTGCCAAAATCAATTCCTCTTGTGTGTAAGCGACATTTTCTCTGCCGACTAATTCCTCTGGAGTGCGATAAAGCGGGCGATTGGAAGCGAGATAATCCTCTAAATCCGGCACATAAAGCAAAATGGGGCGATGAAAAAATGCAAAATCAAAAATAATAGACGAATAATCGCTAATCAGCGCGTCGCTGATGCTTAAAATCCATTCTAAAGGCTCATAGCTAACATTGATAAAGTCTTGATTGGCGAGTTTTAGGCTTGGGTGGCTTCGCACGATGATGACTTTGTCGTCAAAAGTTCGGTTGATTTTTGGCACATCAAGCAGGATTTCTCCCTCACGTCTTTTGCGTGATTCTCTAAAAGTTGGTGCATAGAGATAGATTTTTTTGCCTTTTAATGCGGGGTATTTCTGCAGAAATTCTTGCTTGTTTTTTGTAGAATGGATTTGAAAGAATCGGTCAAGTCTTGGAAGTCCGAAGCTTAAAATTTGGGATTCTTTGACATTAAACATTCGCGCATAATCTGCTTTGAGCTTTTCATCTGAAATATTGACAAAACGCGTGTTTTTGTGAATCCTTTTTGCCCTTTTGAAATCTTGCGCATTGGTGCAAATATCAAACGCAACTTTCTTGTATAAGCCCCCACCATGCCAAAGTTGAATCACAATACTATCGCTTTTTAATTTTAGATGAGATAAAAAAAAGTTGCTTTGGTCTAGCAAAATGATTTTGGATTTCAAAAGCAAAAAGAGTGTTGAAAGTGATTTATTGTTTTTGCAGACTTTATAAGGAATCTTGCGCAAATCAAGTGTATTTTGAATGCAAGAGAGATTAGAATAAGCAAGGCTCGTATCAGAAAAAACGAGCGTGATTCCGTCTTTTTTCACAAAAGAAAAAACAAAAACAAAGATTTTTAAAAATAAAGAAAGCAAATAAGGCAAGGGATTCTCTGAAATTTAGTTATAATTGTAGGAATGATTCCATAAAATACATAAATTTAGGCTTTAGGGAATGTTTCAAAATTATTATTTTTATAATCTTTTGCAAATTTTTACCACAAAAAACTTTAAGGGTTGGGGACGCAAAAAAACAGGAAAATTTGCTGTAATGTGTCATAAAATTTTTGGTGGTGATTTGACATTGCTTGAAGATGGTTTTGTCCGCTCACTCGGGCTTGGAGTGGAAAATTCCCCAAGATTCAGTGTTGTAGAGGATAAGCTTGGAATCTATTATGACGCGACAAGCCCTAGCACATTAGAAAATTTACTCAACACCTATGATTTTGATTCCGACCCAAAACTTCTTGCGACTGCAAGGGAAGCAATGCGTCGCATTGTGCAGTATAATATTTCCAAGTATAATTGTTCCAAAATGCTTCCACAGGATTATTTTGCCAAAGATTCTAGCAAGAAAAAAATCTTGATTATTGCGCAGACGAATCAAGATTCTAGCTTGTTGTATGGTTATGGGGAGAAATTTAGCACAAGTGAGATGATAGAATCCGCATACAAAGAAAATAAAGGCGCAAAAATTTATCTGAAAATTCACCCCGATGTCCTAAGTGGCAAGCGGCAATCCGATATTCTTAAGCACGAGATTCCACCCTTTTGTGAAGTGATAACAGAGGATTTTAATCCGATTTCTTTGCTGAAATGTTTTGACAAAGTCTATACAAAAACTTCGCAAATGGGTTTTGAATCTTTGCTTGTAGGCTGTGAGTGTGTGTGCTTTGGAATGCCTTTTTATGC
>NZ_CATKCB010000062.1:0-3841 GCF_949747025.1 Helicobacter sp. UBA3407
TGTGAGAAAATCTTTATAAAAGAGTAAATCTCAAAGATTTTTGCTCCTTGATAACGCTTGTGGCTATGGGGATTTTTCGTTGGCAATAAAAGACTTATGCTAAATTATAGTTTTCATCTAAAAGGCTACAAAGTTGCGTGAGGTTGGAATCTTAAATGCGCAATTACTCTGCCGAATTAGCGGAGATTTATCTATGATTCCATCTTCTGCGATTCTTTGCCCATCTTTTGTAAATCTCAAGTCTTTTTCCACTTCTACTATTGCTGAATTTGTGCTTTTGTGAATAGAATTAATAAGCAAATGCAAGATTTCAGAGCCTAAAACATATCCCAAACTAGCCTCTTGTGCGCTTAAATCCTTAAACTAATCGCTATATCTCCGCCCTGCCATTGCAGATAGATTAGCCTTAAGTCCCCTTATAGCCATTTTGTCTCTTTAGATTCCGCTAATTAAGCCCGTTCAATTAATCATCGTCATCTTCCAAATCTGGCGGAAATTGAAAAAGCGCACTTTCCATTTCCAAGATTCCAAAACGATAAACAATATGCGCATCACTACCTTGATTGCGCAAATTTTCTATCTCTGCATTTACAAACTCTTTAAGTCGCGCAATTAAACCCACAATCTCCTTTTGCCACTCTACACTCGTAGTAACAAAGAGTAAATATTCTGGATTATTCAAATAAATATCCGGCTTGTTTGCACTAAACTCTGTGCGCAATTTAGTCAAAATCCTCTCATAATCCTGCGTATTTGCGTGATATAAACTATAACTAAAGAGTAGTTTCGCCACTTATATTCCTAATGATTGATATGATAATTCGGTGCTTCTCTAGTAATCATCACATCATGCACATGCGATTCTCTAAGTCCGCTTTGTGTGATTTCTACAAATTCTGCTTTTTCCCATAAGGTTTCAATATCTTTTGCTCCCAAATATCCCATAGATGAGCGCAAACCTCCTAGCATTTGATGAATCACATCTGCAATCTTTCCTCTATAAGGCACGCGTCCTTCAATCCCTTCTGGCACAAGCTTCTCTTGCGCTGTTCCCTCTTGAAAATATCTATCCGCGCTCCCCTTATTCATTGCCCCCAAGCTTCCCATACCACGATAATTTTTGTATTGTCTTCCCTGATAAATAATGGTTTCTCCAGGAGATTCTTCTGTGCCTGCCAACATGCTACCAATCATCACATTAGAAGCACCCGCCGCCAAAGCCTTAGCAATATCTCCAGAATACTTGATTCCTCCATCGGCGATGACAGGAATCTCTGCTTTTTGACAAACTTTTGCCACCTCATTAATTGCAGTGATTTGTGGCACACCTACACCTGCGACAATTCTAGTTGTGCAAATACTTCCAGGTCCAATCCCTACTTTCACTCCATCAGCCCCTGCATCAATCAATGCTTGCGCTCCCTCACTTGTCGCGACATTTCCTGCAACAATATCCACCACCAAATGTTTCTTGATTTCTTTTACCGTCTCTATAATTCCCTTGCTATGTCCGTGCGCAGAATCCAATACCAATACATCAACTCCCGCATCTACAAGTGCTTTTGCTCTATCATATTGAAAAACACCAATTGCAGCCCCTACGCGCAAGCGTCCAAAATCGTCTTTATTAGAGTTTGGATATTCAATGCGCTTTTGAATATCCTTAATCGTAATCAATCCTTTGAGAACCCCCTTTTCATTAACAATAGGTAATTTTTCAATTTTATGTTTATTCATAATATTACGCGCTTCTTCTAAACTCGTCCCTTCTCTAGCAGTAATCAACGGAGCTTTGGTCATTACTTCTTTGACACAACGACTCAAATCTGTTTCAAAACGCATATCCCGATTCGTTAAGATTCCAATCAAATTTCCTTTATCATCTACCACAGGCACACCAGAGATTTTATAATTATCCGTAATAGCCTTTGCCTGAAACAAAGCAGAATCAGGGCTGATATAAATAGGGTCAATAATCACCCCGCTCTCGCTTTTTTTCACTTTTTTAATCTGTGCAACTTGAGAGTTTTCGTCCATATTTTTATGGATAATCCCAATCCCTCCAAGCCTTGCCATTGCGATTGCAGTGCTGTATTCTGTAACGGTATCCATTGCAGCAGAAACCAATGGAGCATTCAAAGCAATATTGCGGGAAAATTTTGTCTGCAAAGAAACCTCTTTGGGCAAAATCTCTGAATAAGCAGGAACTAATAAAACATCTTCAAATGTTAATGCACGCATTCTAATTCTCATCATTGCTCCTTTTATCTTAAGGTGTTTTCTAAATTTAATGCCAAATCTAGCAAAGTTTGTTCGCTAAATGCTTTGCCAATAAGCTGCATTCCTATTGGTAATCCCTCGTCCTCATCTACGGGAAGTGAGAGTGCAGGAAGCCCTGCTAGATTAATCCCAATCGTATAGATATCCTCTAAATACATTTGTAAAGGTGTTTTACAATCCTCAAACCCAAACGCCACGCTTGGAGCAACAGGAGAGAGAATTGCATCACAATCTTGCAAAATCGTATTGTATTGCCGTGCAATCAGTGTGCGGACTTTCTGCGCCTTAATATAATACGCATCATAATAACCACTACTTAACACAAAAGAGCCAAGCAAGATTCTACGCTTCACCTCATCACCAAAACCCTGCGAGCGCGTTTTCAAATACAGCTCCTTTAGACTACCAATGTCTTTGGCGCGGTTACCATAGCGCACACCATCAAAACGCGCTAAGTTTGAACTTGCCTCTGCAGTGCAAATCACATAATAAGCAGAGATGATATAGCTTGTATCCAACATTTCTTTTTCAATAATCTTATGTCCATTTTTGCTCAAAATTTCAATCGTTTTCTGATAAGCATTCTGGACATTTGTATCTGCGTCTTTTAGGAGCTCTGGCAGAATTGCAATTGTCATTTGAGTGTTTGGATTTAAATTTTTAAAAGTGCTTTGAGATTCTATATTTGCGCTTGTAGAATCCATTTTGTCATAACCCGCTATCGCATCATATAGAATCGCACAATCTGTAACATTCTGCGTAATAGGTCCGATTTGGTCTAGGCTTGAGCTATAAGCAACCAACCCATAGCGACTCACTCTTCCATAAGTAGGCTTCAACCCTACACACCCACAGAAACTAGCAGGCTGACGAATACTTCCACCTGTATCACTTCCAAGTGCTGCAAGCGCAATTCCGCCCGCTACTGCCGCCGCACTGCCACCACTACTTCCGCCGGGGACTTTATTGGGGTTTTTTGGGTTGAGTGTCCTACCATAAAAACTACTTGCGGTCGTACTTCCCATCGCAAATTCGTCCATATTTGTGCGTCCAAAAGGCGCAAAAGAAGATTTGAGGAGATTTTCTATCGCAGTAGCATTATAAGGCGCGATATAGCCTTGTAAAATATTGCTTCCACAAGTGATTTCCCACCCCTTTACATTGATATTGTCCTTAATCGCAATCGGTAGAAGTGCGTTGTTATAATCTTGCACCTCTCCAATATAGGCATTTAAAGAACTTGCTTTTATCTTTTCTTTCAATGTATTTTTAAGTGCTTTAATGCCATCAATATCAAGTTTGAGCGCATCTTGAAGTGTAGGAATACTCATTGGATTCTCCAAAGTAGATTAAAAATTGCGGAATTATAAAGAATCTTTGTTGAAAAGTTGGTAAAGCAAAGAAAGATTGAAAGAATTTCGTTTCTCGTTCTTGGGAGGAGCGGACGAAGCAATCTGATAATTACAGAATCTCATATTTAATTTTTGGATTCCATTGTAAAGGCTAAGTTTTGCAAGGTTATAGATTTTCAAATGTGGGCGTGGAAAGCAACTCACCCAAA
>NZ_CATKCB010000063.1:0-2287 GCF_949747025.1 Helicobacter sp. UBA3407
CTTTTCCCTTTTTTTTGAGCAGATTGTTCAATCTTTTGTCCGTGTTCATCTGTGCCTGTGAGGCAATAAACTTCTTTGCCTTTAAGTCTAGCAAAACGCGCAAGTGTATCCACAATGATGGTTGTATAAGCGTGTCCAATGTGGGGAATATCATTGACATAATAAATTGGCGATGTGATATAAAATTTAGAACTCAAAACTGCCTCCATTTCCTTTATTCATACTCAAATAAACTGCAGCTACATATCCATTTCGCACGGAGCATTCTAATAATTCTGCGCAATTTAAACAACTAGAGAATCCCTTGTTTTCTTGGCAGGATTGAAGCGCAGTAAGTTGTTGCGTGAGATTATTTTGCATTTTTTGGTCAAAATTATTTTTTTTAGCACAATCTGCCACACTTTTGCAAAACATACAGCTTGCCGTATTGTGGCTTACTTGGCAGTCTTTTATTTCTTTGAGTGCAGATTCTATTTCATTTGCTGACAAATTCTATTTCCTCCAAGCTACCAAAAAAGCAAGGTGTTGTATCGTGTAAATGTTTTGGTGTTAATTCCAAAAGTCGTTTTACCTCTGTTATGTTGTGCGCATTTTCACTTATGCAAACCGCTCCACCACCCGCTCTTTCAAAGATAAAGGCGAAAGGAAAAACTTCAAAAAGCATTCTAAGTTTGCCTTGTGGTGCATCACTCGTGCTAGGATAAGAGAAAATCCCGCCACCTTTAACCAAAATATGATGCAAATCAGGAACCATTCCGCCACTATACCGCAAACGATAACCAGCGTTAAAGAGAGATTCTATCTTTGCCTTATGTGAAAGACTCCAATTTTTCTGTGTGCCACCTGTTGCATTTAATTTGCCTTTGTGTGAAAGTTTGAAGCATTTTTGTAAATCAAATGTTTTTCCATTATAGACAAAGTAATCTACGCCTTCTTTGAGGATAGAGGCAAATCCGATTCCAACTACCATACCATAGAGAATATATGCACTTGCAACGAGATTTTGGGGCAGGAAATCTCCATGGTAGATTCCAAAAATACTTCCCACGCTCAAATTTGCTCCCATTAAGGAAGAGCCATCTAAAGGGTCATAGGCAATACTATAAATGCCTTTATCGTGAAGCTTGATTGCTTGTTCTTGCTCTTCACTGCAAACCTGATGCACAATTCTTAAGTCTTTGAAAGTATTTTGCAGAATCGTGTCGGCTTGAATGTCTGCTTTTAGCTGTGTATCTCCTGTTGCATTGGTGCTTTGTGCATATTCCCCTAAACTTTGTTTGAGGGTTTCATAAATCGGCAAACTCGCACTTTGAATTCGTGCAAAAATCAATTCTAAATCACGCATTAATTCTGCGTTTGTCCTCATTTGTATCTCCGAAATAACAAATTTGTATATTATAGCCTAATTTTATTATGTTGGTGGCTATTTTAGGGCAATATTTATAGTTTTTTGCTACAATTTTAGCTTATTTTGATTTAAGGAGATTTAATGCTTGTTGCGCCAAGTATCCTTTCTGCAGATTTTGGAAAATTAGAATCCGAAATCAAAGCTATCTGTGAAGCAGGTTGTGATTTTATACATATTGATGTAATGGATGGGCATTTTGTGCCAAATCTGACGCTTGGTCCTGTAGTGGTGCATTCTGTCGCAAAAGCAGCAAGCAAGCCGCTAGACATTCATTTAATGGTGCAAAATAATAGTTTTTTTGTAGAACTTTTTGCACCCTTTAAGCCCGAATTTCTATCCTTTCATATTGAGGAGGAAAAGCACGCGAATCGCTTGGCACAGAAAATCCGCGAATATGGCATTAAACCTGCAATTGTTTTGAATCCTCATACCAATTTGGATTCCATAGAATATTTGTTGGAATTTGTAGATATGGTTTTGTTGATGAGTGTGAATCCCGGCTTTGGCGGACAGAAGTTTATACCCAATGTGTTGGATAAAATTAAAAATTTAAAAGACAAAATAGAGTTGCGCAATCCGAATTGCCTCATTGAAGTAGATGGCGGGGTATGTGATAGAAATATAGAATCTCTTAAAAAAGCTGGGGCAGATATTGTTGTAGCCGGTAGCTATATTTTTGGTGGAGATTATAAGGAGCGGATAGAAAGTTTGCGGTAAAGTTAGATTCTACTGCAAACCCCACAAACTCTAATATACCACAGAGGGTAAAGAGAAAATTACGCAGCAGTATCTAAATCTACTTCTATTTACATTAAATAAGGATTCCTATGCAAGTTAATACAAATTCTTATGTGCGAGAAAATCCTCTTTTCCACCAAA
>NZ_CATKCB010000064.1:0-8413 GCF_949747025.1 Helicobacter sp. UBA3407
AAAAATGCTCTCGTGAGTGTTGGTGTGGTAATCCATAGTCCGAAGTTTTGCCAACCAATGGCATTGCGTTAATCACAACTAGATTATTTTACTTTGCTTATGCAAGTTACTAATTATAAGCTAAAAACATAAGTCTTAAAAGCAATAAGTATCAAAAATTCTACACTCAAAAGGAAACAAAGAATCAAAATCCATTTGGGATTCCATAAGATATTCCAAAAGTGATTCCAACCAAAAAAATGCAAAGTCAAAAAAAACACAAAAAACCCGCTAATGCTTCCACCTAGCGCAAGCCCTATTGCGCCAAAATACTGCATAAGAACAAAGGAGCAAAAAGTACCAATAAGAAGTGAGAAAGCCGAGATTTTAGCCGCTAATGCTTGTTTGGATTTAGAATAGAGCCAAAGTGAAAAAATCCGCGCCAATCCAAAGGGGAGCAAACCTACAAGATATGCGCCAAAAACACCCGCACATAAGAGTGTGTCTGTGCGTGCAAACTTGCCCCGCTCAAACAAAAGCCAAATGATTTCGTTTTTGAGCAAATAGCCACCAAGCACACATAAACTTAGCAAAATGCTAAGCAACCAAAAAGAGCGAGAAAGCTCCCTTAAAGCAAGGGATTCTTTGGATTCCTTGATATATTTTGCAACCATAGGAAACAAGGCTGTGGAAGTCGCAATCGCAAAAATTGCCAAAGGAAGCTGAAAAATGCGATTAGCATAATAAAGATACGAAATACTTCCGCTTGCGAGAAAAGAGGCTAAAAGCGTATCAATAAAAGAAGCGAATTGCGCAGTGGAGCTACCAAACATTGCAGGAGAAAATTGCTTGAAAAACTCCTTGACGTTTCGGTTAATAGAATCTTGTTTGGAGGTTTTTTGAGCATTTTTTAAGTTGGGTTGTGGATTTTTGTATTTTAACTCTTTAAATCCTACATATAAAAGCTTAAAGAATCCTAAACGCCACATAGGATAACAATGCAACAAGATTTGTGCGATTCCACCTGCAAGCACGCCATAGCTTAGAGTTAAAATGGCTTGATAGGATTCACTGCCTCTTGCAAGGAGCAGAGCAATAATCATCGCAAGATTGAGAAGTGCAGGAGAATAAGCCCAAGCGGTGAAGTTGCGTTTGTATTGTAGCATTGCGCCAAAGAGTGTTACGATAAAAATAAGCAATAAATACCAAAAGTTAATGGCAACTAATGGTGCGGTAAGGGCGATTAAATCATCAGAAAATCCAAATGCTAGCAGTTTTGTGAGTGGCTTATTAAACACACATACAACAACCGAAAGACAAAGCAAGATAATACAAAAAATCAATCCAATCTTGAGTGCAAATCCTCCGCGCAGACGCGCATTAAAGAATCCTGGTAAAAAAGCTTGATTAAACGCACCCTCGCCAAAAACACGACGAAAGAGATTAGGTAGCTTAAAAGCCACAAAAAACATATCACTATAAATACTAGAGCCTAGAATCGTAGCGGTGAGCAAATCACGAAAAAAACCAAGAATCCTTGAAGTGAGGATTCCGCTGCTATTGGTAAAAAAGGCTTTGAAAAACATTCGGTTCTCTTTTGTCGCAAAATTGCGGATTTTAAATTAATTTTATAACAATTTAGGATAAAATTAATTTATTTTTGCATAAAAGGTTTTAGAAATATGTTAAAAAATTCTTTGCGAACATTTAGACCTTACTATGTTAATGAATGCGAAGATATTAAATTTGCCATTAAGCAAGTCTCCTCTCAATTCAATATGGACGCAGATTCCTTTGATTTTGAATTGCAATCTATCACTACTTACAAAAAAAATCTTTATGACTATGAATCCCAACTGATTCCTGCACAAGAAGTAGATGCGTTTTTTAGCAATCGCGATAATATGCTAGAACCAAATCTCGTGATGAATCAACGATATTGTATTTTGATTAAAGAAAAAGAACGCAAGGAAACACGATTCCATTTCACGGCAGACAAAGCCTTTAGCGAGGCATTTTTGACTTTTCGTGTGGGGTTTAATTATAGCAAAGAAGATTTTGATAGTGTGTATATGCAAATCAAAAAAGAAAAGGCACGGAATAGGATTTTATGCTTTAATGAAGCGCAAGAAAAAAGCGCGTTAGAAGAGTTTTTGCAGACTTTGGAATATCCGCTAAGACAAGATGTGAAATACAAAATTCTAAGTGGCGTGAATCTTATCCCAAGTGTTGAGGGAAATTTGGAGTTTAAAAAGGACATTACAGGACAATTCCAAACGGTGCTAAAAGATGATGTAATTTGCGAATATCAAAAGCCATTACAAGGCAAGCCCGGACGCAATATCCGCGGAGAATACATTATTCCTCAAAGTCCAAAAACACTACACCAACCTTGTGCCTTGCAATATGATAAAGAAAGTATCGCACTTAAAGAATATCCTTGTTGTATTTATTACGTCAGTGTAATTGGTGGAATCTTAAAATATGAAGATGGGTTTTTGTATGTTAGGGATACCTTAGAGACGGAATCTGTAACACTCAAAACTACTGGTTCACTCATCGGCAATATTAATAGTGGCACAATTATCAATATCACACAAAAAGACGCAATGAAAGAAGCCTTAGGGCAAGGAATGAAGATTCAAGCGGGGGAAGTGAATATTGAGGGAAATATTGGTCCTAATGCAGAGATTAATTCAAAAGAAGTGCGTATTGGAGGCTTTACGCATCAAAACTCCAAAATCTTTGCCAATGATGCAGAAATCGCGACACATAAGGGTTATGCAAAAGGCGAGTATATCAAAGTAGAAATGCTTGAAACAGGGATTATTGAAGCTAAAAAGGTGGAAGTAGAGCATGTCTATGGTGGCAAAATTTATGCAGAAGAGATTGTGATTAAAACTTTGCATTCCAATGCGTTTTTGTATGCAACCAAAAATATTCATATCACCAAAATGGAAAAAGGCGAAAATAAATTTTTCCTAGCAGCAAATTATAGTCCAGCAGGAAAAGAAAAGTATAACGCACTTTTCAAGCAAAAAAATGAATCTATTAAAGAAGCAATTCGTATGACAAAAGAGCTAAAAGTTGAGAGTTTAGAGCTTAAAAAGCTTAAAGCTACCGCAGATGAGATTCGTGGAACTTTGATTCATTATAAAAACACTAAAACCACGCCTCCTAGCTATCTGTTAGCGAAATTTGAGGAATATCATCAACGCGTGCTTGCGCTTAAAAATAAGCGGCAAAGAATCAATGAGCTAAGTATGGATTTCAAAAACGCGCGCGAGGCACTTAATGTATTAGACGAATTGACAAAAAATGCGACGATTACGATAGAGAGCGGTTGGATTGGATATAATGAAGTGCATTATGTCTTTTATTCTCCTAGCCGTGAATTACTCTGTGTGCCAAAGCCCGGCGAACCTTCTAAAGTCGTATATCAAAAAGACAAAATTCAGCTAATTTTATAAAGGAATCTTAATGATTATTGCATTAGAGGGGGAAATTTTTATCAAAGAACCAACGCGTGTGGCTTTAAAATGCACAGGTGTGGTGTATGAAGTGTTTGTTTCTTTGCAAACCTTCAATCAGATTAAAGCCAAAGTGGGCGAAAAGCTAACCTTGCATATTTCACACATTATTCGTGAGGACGCGCAGATTTTATTTGGGTTTGTAGATTTAATGGAAAAAAGCCTTTTTGAGCGTCTGATTAAAATCAATGGCGTAGGTCCAAAAGTTGCAATCGCAATTCTTTCTACTTTTAGTCCTCAAACTTTTGCAAAAATTGTAGAAAGCAATGATGTGAAATCTATGCAAAGAGTACCGGGAATTGGTCCAAAGAGTGCGGGTAGGATTCTAGTAGAGCTTTCTGGTTGGTCTTTGGAATTAACACAAAATCATAATATGGGAGTAGCGGAGGATTCTAATTTGCATCAAGTGATTTTGGCTTTGGAGTCTTTGGGATACAAAAGTGATGTGATTCATAAAGCGACAAAAGGTTTAGAGAACGCAGAAGTCGGTGAAATGGTCAAAGCAGCTTTGAAAAAAATGCAAACTTTATAAATTTAGGAAAAAAATGAGCAAAAAATTGCACTTAGTCTCACTAGGTTGCACAAAGAATCTAGTGGATAGCGAAGTAATGCTTGGGGCTTTAAGTGAATATGAAAATACGCAAAACTTAAGCGAAGCTGATGTTGTGATTATTAATACCTGTGGATTTATTGAAGCGGCAAAACAAGAAAGTGTCCAAAGCATTTTGAATGCTTTGCAATCAAAGAGAAAAGATGCAATTCTTGTTGCAAGTGGTTGTTTAAGCGAACGCTATGCAAAAGAATTAAAACAAGAGATTCCAGAGATTGATATTATTACAGGGGTGGGAGATTATGATAAGATTGGTGAGCTAATAGAATTGCGCAAAAATGGAAAGGTTCTTTCAAGCCAAAAGGGGGTATTTTTAGCAAATGAAAATCATAAGCGTGTCATTAGCGGCTCTAAAATCCACGCATATATTAAATTATCAGAGGGTTGCAATCAAAAATGTAGTTTTTGTGCGATTCCAAGCTTTAAGGGCAAATTGCATTCTCGCACTTTAGAATCTACACTTAAAGAAGTGAAAAATTTAGTCAAGCAAGGTTTTAGGGATTTTAGTTTTATCGCGCAGGATTCTAGTTCTTATTTGCGTGATGTTGGGGTTAAAGACGGATTGGTGCAACTCATTGAGAGCATAGATAAACTTGCAAAAGAGGGATTGGAAATCAAAAGTGCAAGGATTTTGTATCTTTATCCCTCCACAACTTCTAAGCGTTTAATTACCGCAATTTGTGATTCTACAATCTTTCAAAACTACTTTGATATACCTTTGCAACATATTAGTCAAAAAGTCTTAAAAACAATGGGGAGAGAAGGAGAGTTTCAAGAGTTGCTACAAGCTATGCGTGCAGTGCCAAATAGTTTTGTGCGCACAAGTTTTATTATCGGACACCCAAGTGAGGAGGAGGAGGATTTCGGGGAGCTATGTGATTGGATTCAAACTTTTTGCTTTGATAGAATGAATTTCTTTGGATTCTCTTGCGAAGAGGGAACAAAAAGTGCGCAATTAGAACAAGTGCCGCAAAAGACGATTAATGCGCGATTGAAGCGGATTAATAAGATTTTTTTAAAGCAATACAAAAAAGATTTAGAGGCTTTGGTGGGCAGTGAAATCCTTGTGATATTAGAGGGAAAATCCGCGGAATCGGAGTATTTTTATAGCGCAAGAGATATTCGTTTTGCTCCTGAAATTGATGGAGAGATTCTGATTAACGACAAGGAAATCAAGGAGGATTTAGAGATTGGGTACTATCGTGTTAAAATTACAGAAGTCGTAGGAGAAAATGTGTTAGGTTGTGTGCTTGGGCGAGCATAATTTTGAGATTACATTAGAGTTTGTAGAGGAGCTAAGAGGGAGCAGGAATCTCTTAGCATTCTCTGGCGGGGTGGATTCTAGTGCGTTGTATTTTTTGCTCAAATCCTATCAAATTCCTTTTGATGTGGCAATTATGAACTATGGTATGCGCAAGCAGGCTGCTTTGGAGGTTTCTTATGCGCAAAATTTGTGTTTAATGGATAATAAGCGGTGTTTTGTGGAGTATGCACCCAAAATACACAATAATTTTGAAAGCAATGCGCGTAAGTTGCGTTATGATTTTTTTGAAAATTTGATTATGCATTTTGGATATTCTCATCTGATTTTGGCACATCAGCTAGATGATATGTTGGAGTGGTTTTTAATGCAGTTTTGCAAGGGAACAAATTTGCAAAAAATGCAAATGTCGCCCAAATACAAGAGGATTTGCATTAGAGAGATTCAGCAAGAAAAAATCAGTTATTGGATTGTGCGTCCTCTATGGCAGGTCAGTCACGCGGAAATTTTAAAATATCTCCAAAAAAATCATTTTTTTTATTTTGAGGATTTTAGCAATCTCAATCCGCGTTATCAGCGCAATTATTTTAGAATCAATTTTACCAAAAGGCTTTTAAGTGAGTTTGAAAGCGGAATCGCATTTAGTTTAAAAGAGCTTTGTAAGGGATTTCAACAAGAAAGTGTTGCGCCTACAAATCAAGTTTTTGAGATTCCAACTTTAGGTAAATTTTGTGTGTTGGGATTGGAATCTTTAAACAATGCTTTAGAATCTGTGGATTTGGTGTGTAAAATTTGTGGTGTTTTGCTCTCTCGTGTGCAAAAATTGGAATTAAAGCGACTTTTGGAGGAAAAAAGTTTTTCACAAGTTTTTAGGCATAAAATCGCAATAGAAAAAATAAAGGGCAAAATATTCCTCTCCACTTATACTTATTCTTTGGTAATTATCCCTAAGAAATTGCGCGAAAAATATCGTTGTTTGGGGATTCCAAAGAAATTCAGAATCTTTTTGTTTCAGGCTAGAAATTTAGGTTTTGAACAAAGAGTTTTAGATAAAATTATAGAATCTTAAAGGGAGAGAAAGTGAAAAAGGTTTTATTGATTAAAGACGACTCAATCGGTGAAAATAGCGAGCTTGGACGCAAGCTTATCTTGGGATTTTTAAGTACAATGAAAGAATGCAATCCGCAACCTCAAGCGATTTATTTATTAAATCGCGGTGTTTTGTTGGCTACAACGAATGCGGCAGGGGTTGAAGTCCTGAAATCTTTAGAGGCGCAAGGGATTGCAATTTTTTCTTGTCAAACTTGTTTGGAGCATTTTGGACTTTTAGAATCTCTCAAAGTCGGTCAAGTTGGCAATGCCAAAGCTACACTTAATGCACTTTTAAATGCAGAGGACGCAGTTAGTTTGTAGGCATAAGAGGTGTAAGAAAGTCTTGTAAAGTTTTTAGTGCAAGATTTTCGTCTAGCTTACTAAGCAAGCAATCACTCTTTTTGCTTCCATTGCAGCCGTCTCTGTCACAAGGCACGCAAGGTAATGGCTCTTGATAGACGCAATGTTTTCCCATACTTTGGATTCCATTGCGCGCAAGATAAGTGGAATCTTGTAAGTCATTATCCCAAGGACCCCAAGTCATAGGTGATGTTGGACCAAAAAATGCAAAAGTTGGAGTGTTGTTTGCCGCACTTAAGTGCATAACGCCTGTATCTACACCGATAAACGCTAAGGCTTTGGAGTTTAGCAAAGATACTTCACCTAGCGATAAATTGCCATTAAACACAATGGGCTTGCTTTTAGTTAGCTGTAAAATGTGCTGAAGTTTTTCGGATTCCCTTGGGTCATTTGAAGTAGTGAGAATGCAAGGGAGTTGGTAGGTTTGCGTGATGAAATCAATGATTTTTGCGCAAAAACTATCCTCTATACATTTAAAAAACCAGCTACTAAAGAGATGTAAATGCACGAAATATTGTGGGAGATTCTTAAGTTTCTCGCAATCTAGTGCGATATTTGCACAGACACATTTAGAGAGAATAGGAATCCCAAGCGCACGCAAGGCTTCTAGGTTATATTCAATCGTATGTTGTCCTCCTTTGTAGGGTAGCCTTAAGTTATAAATAGATTTAGACCAAAAGCTATGGGGCGGGTATCCAACGCGAATCTTAGCTCCGCTCCAAAAACTCAAAAATGCTGTGCGCTCCCCACTGCCTAAGCCAATTACCATATCATATTTTTCTCGCTTGACAGCATAGAGTAAGGAGATTTCGGCTTGTAGTTTTTGCCAAGGATTTTTCGGACGTCTTAGGCAGTGAATCTTGCGCAAATGCTCGCGGCTAATTGCGCCTTGTGTGCCGTCATTAACAAGTATATCAATAATACATTCTTCTCCATAATGGGCTTTTAGATTGGAAAAAAGTGGGCTAATTAGTAAAACATCGCCGATTTTATTTAGTTTGATGATGAGAATTTTCATAGATATGCTCGTATTGATTTTTGAATTTTTTGTGAAACCATAGCCATTCTTTTGGATTTTCACGAATAGTTTGCTCCAAAATATCGCTTTGGATTTGTGTTAAATTCTGAATATCGGCTTGTAAGTCTCCTGTTTCTTGAAATTCTATGGGAGGCAGAACTTTGATGAGGATTTGACGATAATCTTGAGAATAGGAAGCAAAAGCATGCACAATTTTGGCGTGATATTTCAAGGACAAAAGAGATGCAATGGGTGTGTGTCGGACATTTTTATCAAAAAACTTTACCAATAACCCATCACTCTTGGCAGTATTTTGGTCTGTTACAGCCCCAATTACCTTTGTTTTGTTAAGTGCTTTGACGAGTCCTAGCATTGCACCTTGTTTGTTGAGAATCGTGATATGGAATTTAGAACGCGTTTCTAAAAGATAGCGATTCACCCAAGTGTTTGGCGTCATTCTCGCCACAGCGGTAATGGGGTGGTTGAAATGACAAGTAAAGGCGGGAGTAGTGTATTCCCAGTTGCCATAATGCGCGGTAACAAAGATGATTTTTTCACCATTT
>NZ_CATKCB010000065.1:0-11402 GCF_949747025.1 Helicobacter sp. UBA3407
CTAGCCAAATGGAAAAGCATTGGGGAATGGAAAACTTCCAAAAAGGACATTTCGGAGTATTTGGAGCTTTAAGGCGAGATTTTGGATTATGGATTGCTTCATCTCACTTCGCTTTACTTTTCGCAAAGAAAAGTTGGTGTGCGTCCTTGCAAGGATACCTGTTTCACCTCCGCTTGAAGCGTCGCGCTCTTATCCTGCAATTCCAAAATTGTATGTGGCGTAATCTCTGCCAAACATTGGATTTTTTTTCCATTGCGCAAAACGCAAGCATAGCCATTTTTCTGATAATTTTCAGGATTCTTTGCGCGAAATTCAGCCTTTAACCTTTCTAACTGCATAGATTTTTTGCCTATTAGTTGCGGAATCTTTAAATGAATCTGGAAGCTTGGATTCTGTAATTTCAACGCACACAAGGCAATCTTATGCGCAATCCTCTGCCCTAAAAACAAATCAAGATTGTCAAGATTCTGCTTTGCCTGCTCTATTTTATTAAAAAGCAAATTTTTTTCTATCAAAAATGCACTTTTTTGAAGTTGATTTACTTTTCCTTGCAAAACCCTTGAGAATCGCTCACTAAGCGTGTTTTGCATTGTATCTAAGTTCATCAACCATTCGTTTTTATCTGGCAATAGAATCTCCATTGCTGCTGAAGGAGTGGGAGCACGCAAATCCGCTACAAAATCACTTAGCACGATGTCTGGCTCGTGCCCAATAGCCGAAACAATAGGAGTATTTGCATTGAAAATACTCTCAATAACTAAAGGCTCATTAAAAGCCCACAAATCCTCCAAACTCCCGCCACCACGCGCCAATACAATGCAATCCACTCCCAAATTATCTGCAATTTGAATATTTTTAGCAATACTTTCTTTTGCTCCCTCGCCTTGCACAAGCGTATTGATTGCAATAAATTTAACAAGATTCCATCTTTTTTCTGCGACTTTCAGCATATCGTGCAACACAGCACCCGTATTTGAAGTCAGCAAGGCAATTTTTTGGGGAAACTTTAGCAAAGGTTTTTTATTTTCAAAATAACCTTTGGCTTTATAGGATTCTTTGAGCTGCTCAAAAGCCAATGTGAGCTCTCCGATTCCGCTTGGTAATGCGCTAATACAATTCAACTGATAGTCCCCACGTGGAGGATAAACACTAATTGCGCCTTGCAATGTTAGGCTCATTCCCTCTTGGATTTGGAATCGCAAACGTGCAGCATTTCCGCGGAACATTACGCATTTAATGCTAGAATCTTTGTCTTTTAATGTGAAATACAAATGCCCGCTAGAATGGTGGGTAAAGTTACTCACCTCCCCGCTCACACTCACTTGTAAAAAAGTTGCCTCTAACAGACTTTTTATCTGTGCGTTTAGCTCACTCACACTTAGAGTTTTCATTATTCTACAAGCATAATCGCAAGGTTTGCGCTAATTTGTTGCCCTTCTTTGGCATAAATTTCTTTGATTTCTCCACCAATCGTTGCTAGCACTTGATTTTCCATTTTCATAGCTTCCACGATTGCTAGCACATCACCCTCTTTGATTTTATCTCCCACTTGCACTTTAAGTTTCGTCAAATTTCCTGGCATTGGCGAAATAATATGCCCCGGCAGGCTTGCTTGAGGCAAAGAATCGGATTTTTTGCTAGGGACTTTGCTAGAATCTTTCTCACTAGATTCTACAAGAACTTCTTTCAAATCCCCATTCACACGCACAAAAAATGGTCTCACATTTTCATCTTTTGCCCCGCTTCCCTCAATTTTAATATTGTAAGTCTCTCCGTGCAAATTGATTGTAAATTCTTTTGCCATTGGAGCATTTGCGCCCTCAAAGGTTGTAAGAGCCTCTGGACTTAGACGATTTTCATTGCGTTCGCTTAAGAATTGCTTCGCGATTCCACCAAAAATCACATAAGAAATCACATCGGTTTCACTTTTAGCAAAGCCTTGAGATTCCTCACGCGCCCTTTGCAACTCTGACTCTAACCTATCTGCTGGACGCTCTGTAATGATTTCCTCTCCCTCTGCTTGGATTCTCTCTATTAATTCTTTTGCAATTGGAGCTGGCGTCTTGCCATAATAGCCTTTAATAATATTCTTAG
This sequence comes from Helicobacter sp. UBA3407, assembly GCF_949747025.1. Lineage (NCBI taxonomy): Bacteria > Pseudomonadati > Campylobacterota > Epsilonproteobacteria > Campylobacterales > Helicobacteraceae > Helicobacter > Helicobacter sp. UBA3407. The sequence continues at coordinate 2,095 of NZ_CATKCB010000065.1, forward strand.
ATTCCGTTGTGAGTGTTTTATAACGCGTTTGTGCTAGGACATTTAACACCGCCTGTGTGCCAACAATCTGACTAGAAGGAGTAACAAGCGGGGGATAGCCGAAATCTTTACGCACATTTGGAATTTCTGCTAAGACTTCGTCCATTTTGTCTAACGCATTTTGTTCTTTTAGTTGATGTGCCATATTAGAAATCATACCGCCAGGAATTTGATTGACAAGTACGCGGGTATCAATTTGATTGTATTCAGATTCAAATTTCTTATATTTTCTGCGATTCCGCTTCAAAATCTCTGCAGCTTTTTCCATAATTTCTAAATCTAATTTTGTATCCCACTGCGTGCCTTGCAATGTCGCCACAATGGATTGCGTGCAAGGGTGGCTTGTACCCTCTGCTAGCGCAGAGTTAGAACAATCCACGCTATCTACTCCTGCTTCAATAGCTTTCAAATGCGAGCCAAAGGCGAATCCAGCGGTGGAATGTGTATGTAATGCCAAAGGCAAACCAATCTCACTTTTCAATGCTTTGACAAGCTCAAAGGTAGCATTAGGCGTAATCAAACCTGCCATATCTTTGATTGCCAAAGAATCGCAACCGCGCTTTGCTAATTCCTTACCATATTCCACAAAACTTTGAATCGTATGCACAGGCGAGGTGGTATAGCAAATTGCTCCTTGTGCGTGTTTGCCTTGCTTTTTAACCTCATCAATAGAAACTTCCAAATTACGAATGTCGTTTAACGCATCAAAGATTCTAAAAATATCCACCCCATTTTGAGCGGAAAGTCGCACAAACTCACGCACCACATCGTCTGCATAATGGCGATAACCAATGAGATTCTGTCCGCGCAAAAGCATTTGGATTGGAGTTTTTTTGAAAATTTCTTTAAAGATTGCTAATCGCTCAAAAGGGTCTTCTTTTAAATATCGCAAACAGGCATCATAAGTCGCTCCACCCCACACTTCTACACTATAAAATCCCACTTGTTCAAAAGCTTGCGCCGCTTCTATCATATCCTCTGTGCGCATACGCGTTGCAAGCAAAGATTGATGTCCATCTCTTAGGCTATTTTCAGTGATTTTTATCATAATACAAACTCCAAATATTAAGTTTTGAGCTCATATTATAACAACAAATTACAATCTTTGAAGTGTATTGTGATAATTTTGTATCAAAATTATCAAGAATGATTATTTTTGTATCATATACGAGAAATTTAAGAAAAAAGGAAATAAGATTCCACTGCGCATTGCAGGCGATACGAAGAATTCTATGATATTAGCAATATACGATTCTACAATTTTTATGTGCAAAGCACAAATCCGCAATGGCTCTTGTTAGGCTTACTATTTTGCAGAGTTTGTGGAGTTTGCAATTTGTTTGGAATACAAAATCATCAATCTTTCGTTCTGTTCTGTGCTGTTTAGATGGATTGTGCCGCCACTTTTATTCTCGCTTTTGCTTTGGCTTGAGGATTTGTTCACCTCTAATTCTACCACTTCAAAAAAACTACAAAAACTAAGTCCTTCATCAAGAAATTCCATTTTTAACTCCTTATTTAATCTATAAAATAGGAAGCAAATTTCATTCCTTTTTTGTAATTTAAGATTCTGTGAGATTCTAAAACAATCAATTCTTATGAAAAATAATGGAAAACCAATCAACTACCAATTTGAAATTTTATAACGAAGAGTATCAATGTGGAATTGCTAGATTAGATGTGTCCAAACCCTCCTCCGACATTTCTTGGGATTCTGTGGCATTGCTCTCTGCACTAACAACAAAAGGGGAAATATTCACATCAACAAGCCAATAAAATCTCGTAACTTCATCTAAAGCAGGCTTTACCTTGGCAATCTGATAACCCTGTCGTAACTCAATAGATTCAACAATACCCACTAAAATTCCGGGATAAAAAATATTGTCATTGCCACTTGTTCGCACAATTTCGCCGACTTCAATTTTGGGATACAAGGGAATATAATCTACAATAAAACCTTTATTAATATCGTATTTTGCGATTCCTTGTGATTTTCTATCGCCTACTACAACGCTATAATTGCATTTCTCATCTCCATTCAAAAAGCCTTCCAAACGCCGATTTTGCAAAACCGCAATTCCCGCAACCTTATTATCATTAATTAGCCCAAAAATCGTTCCATTTTGATAAGTTTTATTAGTTTTATATTCTAGCCATATTTTTTTATAATCATTCATACGCACAAACGAAATCATACGCACAAATGTGAGTTCTGGCATATTTAAACGCAAAGGGGAATGAATAGAGTCTAACAAATCGTTATATTCAATCTTTAGAGCTTCAAGCAAATATTCTACTTGCTGTTTATCTCTCAAAGAATCTGAAAGTTGTTTGATTTGTTCTGCTTGATGAAAATGACGTTGAATTGCCTTTAATATATTGCTATTGAAGTTTAAGATTCCTATCTTGACACTATCGCTTAAAGACAATATCCTATTTTGCACTTCGGTAGAAATTTTCATTGAAATAAACAATGCAATGAATAAAAAAATCGTCCATAGAAAAACTTTTTTCATCTCTTTTCTATTTATTGTATCTCAAAAATCTTACTCGTAAGAAGATTGTTGTAAAACATCAATCTCTTCTAGTGCTTTTCCTGTGCCTTTTGCCACGCATAACAAAGGCTCGTCACCCACATATACAGGAAGTTTTACCACATCTGAAAGATACTTATCCAATCCACGAATCAATGCTCCGCCGCCTGTTAAGACGATTCCATTCTCTACAATATCTCCTGCCAAATCCGGTGGCATTTGTTCCAATACATCTTTGAGGGCATTTGAAATCTCTTTTAGCGGTTCTTTCATCGCCTCACGGACATCTTCACTTGTTAATTCAATCGTATTGAGCAATCCACTCACTTGATCGCGCCCTTTTACTTGCATTACAAGTGGCTCCTCAAGACTTACAGCAGAACCAATTTGAATTTTAATTTCCTCTCCTGTTCTCTCCCCAATCAACAAACTATATTTGCGACGCACATAATCTACAACCGCCAAATCTAGTTTATCTCCCGCAACACGTAAAGATTTAGAAATCACAAGCCCACCTAGAGAAATTACACCGATTTCCGTAGTCCCTCCTCCAATATCTACAACCAAGCTTCCTTTAGGCTCTTTGACAGGCAAACCTGCGCCAATCGCTGCCGCCATTGGCTCTTCAATCAAAAAGACTTCCCTAGCCCCCGCACTAATTGCAGATTCTTTAACCGCCTTGCGTTCCACTCCTGTCAAACCATAAGGTACACAAACAATGATTCTTGGGCGCATTAATGCTTTTCTCCTATGAGCTTTTTCAATAAAATAACGAATCATCTTTTCTGTCATATCAAAATCTGCAATCACACCATCTTTCATCGGACGCACTGCTAAAATGCTTCCGGGCGTTTTACCCACCATTTCTTTTGCTTCGTGTCCTACGGCTAAAATCTTATTCCTACCATGTCTATCATTATGCACAGCAACCACAGAGGGTTCATTAATAATAACACCTTGCCCTTTTACCAAAACAATCGTATTTGCTGTCCCAAGATCAATTGAAATATCGTGTGAAAACAATCCAATAACTCTATCTAATAGCATATCTTTCTCTCTTTACAATGGATTTAAGCACTTTTTTTGCTCGTTTTTTTCTGTTTTATCAACATCGGCTTTGCAAGTTTTAAAACCGCCTCTTTCGTGATAATTACTTCATAACCTTTCAATTCTGGCAACTCATACATAATATCTAGCATAATTTCTTCCATAATTGAACGCAGTCCTCTTGCCCCTGTTTTACGCGCAATCGCAAGATTCGCAATCTCTTCTAATGCTTCATTTTTAAAAGTCAAAGCCACCCCATCAAAAGCAAAAAGCTTTTTATATTGTTTTGTCAATGCGTTCTTTGGCTTTTGTAGAATCTCTATCATCGCCTCTTTTGTAATTTCCTCCAAAGTCGCAAACAAATGCAAACGCCCGATTAATTCTGGAATCAAGCCAAAACTCACCAAATCATCTGGCTCTACTTGCTCTAAAACATTTTCTTGCGCAATTTTTTCGTTTGCTTTATGATGGAATCCCAAACTATTTCCGCCAATTCTCCGCTCAATAATATCTTTTAATCCATCAAAAGCACCTCCGCAGATAAACAAAATATCTTTAGTATCAATTTGGATAAATTCTTGATTGGGGTGCTTTCTGCCACCTTTTGGTGGAACATTCACAACACTACCTTCTATAATTTTCAACAACGCCTGCTGCACACCCTCTCCTGATACATCTCGCGTGATAGAACGATTCTCTGAAAGCCTTGAGATTTTATCAATCTCATCAATAAACACTATTCCTCTTTGCGCCCTTTGCACATCACCATCAGCTTCTTGAAGCAAACGCGTTAAAATATTTTCCACATCTTCACCCACATAGCCCGCTTCTGTTAAGCTTGTCGCATCACAAATTGCAATAGGAATATTTAAAAATTTTGCTAATGTCTGCGCCATTAGCGTTTTACCGCTTCCGGTAGGACCAATCAATAAGATGTTGGATTTTGCAATCTCAGTATCGTCCTCCTCTGCTTGCCCTTTAGTTTGCAATACGCGTTTGTAATGATTATAGACTGCAACACTAAAAACTTTCTTGGCTTTTTCTTGACCAATGACATACTCATCTAAAACCGCTTTTAATTCTTTGGGAGGCACGATATTTAACTCTTGTTCAAGAGATTCCGGCTCTTCCTCAAAGTGTTGCTCGCCCCCGACAAGCAAACTATAAGAAGCAATGATGCAATTTTTGCAAATGCAGACATTATTTCCAGCAATCAATGGATTTTTGTGAGATTCTTTGGACTTGCAAAAATCACAAACTTTTTCACTCATTACTTTTCCTTGTAAAAGGGATTCCCCTTGTAGATTGAATAATAAATTCACACATTTTTTTAACATTTGCATCTTTTACGCCCTCGTCAAGAATTTCCTGTGCGATTTCTTTGATTGGTGCATTACCAAAAAAAAGACGCTTATAGGCATTGTGAATTCTATCCACTTCGTGGTGTTCAAAATGTTTGCGCAAACGATGCAGATTTAGCCCTCTTACGACCGCACGATTCCCCTCTGCCATACAAAAAGGAGGAATATCTTGCGAAAGCGCACTCGCTCCTGCAATCATCGCATAATCTCCCACCTTTACAAACTGATGAATCGGCGTTAAACCACCTACATTAATATGGCTACCCAACACAATATGCCCACCGAGTGTTGCACCATTTGCCAAAATGCAAGAATCTCCAACAATACAATCATGTGCAATATGCACATACGCCATTAACAAATTATTACTACCAATAATTGTTTTGCCTCCGCCGCCCTCTGTGCCCGGATTTATCATCGTAAATTCGCGGATTTTGTTATAATCTCCAAAAATTAGCTCATTAGGTTCGTCATGATATTTCAAATCCTGTGGTTTTGTACCCAAAGTCGCATTCGGAAAAATCTCATTTCTTTCCCCCAAAGTTGTGTTGCCAAGAATCGTTACATGATTATACAGCTTACAACCTTTTCCAATTTTCACATCTTTGCCAATCACACAATAATGCCCAATTTCTACACTTTCGCCAATGATTGCACCCTCTTCAATGATAGCAGTATGCGCAATTTTTGCTGATTTTGCTACACTCACTTTTATACCTTTTTCTCTGTGTTATCTACTACCATTGCTTTTAACTCCGCTTCAGCGACTAATTTTTCTTCCACATAGGCATAGCCTTGCAATACCCAAATTCCACCTTTATGCTTCAAAACCTCTAATTTATAAGTTAATTTATCGCCCGGAATTACGGGACTTCTAAACTTTGCCTTATCAATGCTCATAAAATAAACAATTTTATCGCCTGTATTTTGCGCATTGTCTCCAAACATACTCACAAATGCCAACACGCCACCCGCCTGTGCCATTCCCTCAATGATATAAACACCGGGATAAATAGGTTGTGTAGGAAAATGCCCATTAAAAATTTTTTCATTGATTGTAATATTTTTATATGCCTCAATCTTTTCATTAGGCGTCATAGAAACAATCCTATCTACGAGCAACAAAGGATAGCGATGCGGTAGAATCTCACGAATTTTTTGCACATCATAAATCATTCAAAATCCTTAAAAACTAAAATTAAATTTTAACATAATTTTCATTTGATTATAATGCCATTTTACCCGGATTTAAAATATTATTAGGGTCAAAGGCTTTTTTAACCGCCTTGAATAGCTCCATTTCCTCTTTAGAAAATGCAAGATGCATAAAAGGTGCTTTTGAGATTCCAATTCCGTGTTCTCCGCTAAGTGTGCCACCTAGTTCTACTGCTATTTTAAAAATCTCTTCAATGGCTTTATGCCCTTTCTCTAGTTCTTCTTGCTTACTGCCATCTACCATTACATTTGTATGCACATTTCCATCGCCTGTATGTCCAAAGCAGGGAATCACAACATTATATTTCTTTGAAACTTCTGCGATTCTTTCTAGTAATTCAGGTAGTTTAGAGCGCGGAACTGTAATGTCTTCATTTAATTTTTTACTTCCATAAATGGTAATGCTAGGACTTGCGTTTTTGCGAGCAAACCATAAATCAGCCGCCTCTTGCTCATTGTTTGCTTTCACAAACTCACTTGCTCCATTTTCAAAAAACTTTTCCTCTATTTTGCAGATTTGATAATCAATCTCTTCGGGCAAATTTCCATCTACTTCAGTAATCAAAATCGCCCCTGCTTCTTTTGGCAAACCTTTGTGAAATTTCTCCTCTACCGCCCTAATACTAAGATTATCCAAAAACTCCATTGCCACAGGTGAGATTCCACTTGCCATTGTTTTATACACCGCATTCATCGCAGATTGAATACTTGGAAAAACCCCCATTGCACTTTGTTTATATTTTGGCTTACTAAGTAACTTTAAAGTAATCTCTGTAATGACAGCTAATGTTCCCTCACTCGCAATAAGAATCCCTGCAACATTGTAACCTGCAACATCTTTGATTGTCTTTTTTCCTGCGCGGATAATATCTCCATTTGGCAACACCGCACGCAATGCCATCACAAAGTCTTTTGTAATTCCATATTTTGCTGCACGCATTCCTCCTGCATTTTCACTGACATTTCCCCCCAAAGTAGAATAATGCTCACTCGCAGGATCTGGTGGATAAAACAATCCAACTGCTTCCACTGCTTTTTGTAATTGCATATTTACTACACCGGGTTGCACGCGTGCTACCATATTTTCCATATCAATCTCTAAAATTTGATTCATATGTTTCTCTAGTGCCAAAATCACTCCACCCTGCACCGCAAGTGCTCCACCTGTAAATCCACTTCCCGCACCTCTTGGAATAATCGGGATTAAATGCTCATTGCAATATTTTAGCACACGGCTGACTTCTTCTTCATTGTGCGGAAAAACAACGCATTCAGGATACTTTCTTTCTTTTGTTGCATCATAGCAATAAGCACTCAAATGCGCTTTATCACTGAAACATTCACCCTCACCTACAATGGTTTTTAAGTCCTTGATATTTTGTTCTGTCATCATCAATCCTCAAAAAATATCTTTTATACCATCAAGAAAATAATTTGTAATTCTTCCAAAAAATGTTGCGTCTTCGTCACGAATCTCACCTTTAACTAAAGCGTCAAAATATATATAATAGTCTTGTGTTTTAGCATCATTAAAAAGATAAGAAAACCATTCTTGATTACCTCTTCCAATGCGTGAGAAAAATGGTAACATACGCTCCTCTACCGGTGCGCGTCCCGTAATGTAGTCTTTTTTAATCATACGAAAAGTCTGGCAATCCAACGCTTGCCCCTCATTGAGATTCACCATATATACAATTCCCGCAGCATATTGCGTGCAGATTTTGCGGAAATCTCCCCTCACAGGCGCGGTATGTCCTACATCCATTAAATAAGCCGCAAACAAATCAGGGTGCAACCAAGTAATCTCTGGATAGGCGGCTTTAATTTTTTCATAAATATCTTGCGTTGGTGCAATCAAAAATGCTCTGTCGTTAAAACTACGAAAAATCACTTCATCATTCTTTTGTGGCGTCAAAGTAGGTGTTGGAAAGGCACTTTGCTCTAATCCCACAAAAGGTTCAAAGGCTATCTTTGCCCGATTGTCTTGAATCTCTATTACTGCAGCTTTTGCCACGATTCCAGAATGTTCTCTATCAAACCAACGAATAATCTCTCCACTTTCCCCAACTTTTAAATCAAATGCCGGCACATACGCATAATGTGCGGAATCCTTATCAAGTGCAATAATTGGAACAATGATTTTGTTACCAAAAGGAGAAGCTAACGAAAAAGCACCAAAAAAAGAGAATACAACCAAATATTTTAGAAGTTTTAAATATTTCATAAACAAATAAGCCTTAGTCTTCAGAAATTTTTAATATTAAAAATTTCTGAAATTATATTTTATTTTTGCTTAAAGCCTAGCAAGATTTTATATATTTTATATAAAATCTTGCAAATTTTTATCCCGAAATTTCACAACAATGTAAAAAGTTGGAATCCTTTTTGCTTTAAAATTTTCAATTTTGACAATATTTCAAACTTTGACTTTAAAATAAGAAAGGATTTTGTTCCACAATGGTCATCAATCAAAACTTAAACTCCCTAGGTGGAATTTATAATGAAGCGAATCGTCTCTTAAACGAAAATGTGCAATCCACAAACAAAGCACAGAATAAAGAATTGCAACAACAGAATCAAGAGAGCTTTAGCAGTGAGAGAATCACTTATGGAATGATTAGTTTGGAGCTTATGAGCGATGAACAATATCAAGCTTTTGAAAGAGTAACTGCGGGTATGTCTCCCAATGAAAAAATTTCTGTCGCGCAAATGCTCACAAGAGCCGGTAATTTAAGCGCAAGCGTAGAGCGCATAGAGCAACGCGAAAAAGAATCTCAAGATTCCAATCCAGAGAAAAAAGAAGAAGAACTCGGATTTTTAGGTATTACACAAGATGGTTGGCAAGAAGTTGCAAAAGAATTTCAAGACAATTTAAACCACTTGCAAGGGCTCTATACCAAGAATTATACCAAGAATCCCACAAGCAACTATAATGATATTTTGCGCAAAAATACAGAAGCCAAAACACAACGCATTTTAAGGGAATTTAGCCACGCAATTTATAGCGGTAATGTGCAAATTGATACGATAAGCTAAGAGAATATCTCCCCGCTGCACTCTTGTGATTTTGCATTCTATCCTTGTGGAATTAATTTATAGAATCGTGACAATC
>NZ_CATKCB010000066.1:0-9846 GCF_949747025.1 Helicobacter sp. UBA3407
ATTTGTGGAATCCTTAGATGTGGGGTATTTGTCTTCTGAATGTAATTTGGCAGAAGAAGAATTGGAACAGATTGCACAAAGTTTTCAATCACGAAAAAATGTGCTTGTGTTGGGGAGAGATTTAAGCACACACAAGAGAGCGCGTAATATTGGAAAGATTCTAGCACTTTTGAGTAATGCGCTAAATCAAATAGAAATTGTATTTTTAGAATCTGCACCCAAAGAGATAGAGACTCAAAAAAAGACTTGCATAGACGCATTGGACGAATTAGAGTGTTATGACGGATTAGTAGCGTATTTGCAAACCAAAGCATTAAGAGAGCCAATCTTGGAGGTTTCTAAACAATTTAGTCAAGTAAGCAAGATACAAGAGGAATCAGAAATTGAAGTACAACTAATACAATCAGATAAAATAATACAAGTTAAACTGCGTAAGAATATGCAATTAAAAGGTATGGTTGGGATTTTGTGGATTCCACAAACATTGAATTTTCAAGACTTTTGGGATTTAAAATATGAATTTTGCTATAAAAAAGTCAAAATAAGCAAGGTGGCATAATGGAAAAAATAAAAGTAACGATTGAGGGTTGTGAGATTCTTTGTGAAGAGGGCGAGAGCATTTTGAATGCCGCGCGTGCCAATGAAGTGTTTATTCCCGCGATTTGTTATCTTTCTTGTGCATCTCCTACGCTTGCGTGTAAAATGTGTATGGTAGAGGCGGATGGCAAACGCGTGTATGCGTGTAATGCAAAAGTAAAGGAGGGTATGCAAATCTTGGTAAATACCAAAGAAATTGAAGAAGAGCGCAAAGCAATTATGCAAGCGTATGTTGTAAATCACCCTTTGCAGTGCGGAGTATGCGACAAAAGCGGTGAATGTGAATTGCAAAATTACACACATTATGTAGGCGTAGATGAGCAGAATTATGCGATGAAAGATGATGAGAAGAAATTTGATTCTTGGGGTAAGGCAGTTTATGACCCAAATCTTTGTATTGTATGTGAACGTTGCGTAACACTCTGTAAAGATAAAATTGGTAAATCTCACATTAAAGCCCAAAAACGCGAAGGTGATATGCCGTCTAAAGAATATAAAGATATTATGCCAAAAGATGCTTATGGGGTTTGGACGAAATTCAAAAAATCCTTGATAGGACTAAATGGTGTGGAGGCAGAAGCGTGCGCTGATTGTGCGGAGTGTGTCAGTGTATGCCCCGTAGGTGCGCTCACGATTGGGCATTTTCAGTATCGTTCCAATGCGTGGGAGTTAGAGAAAATCCCTAGCACTTGTGTGCATTGCGGTAATGGTTGTGCGCTGACCTATGAAGTGAAGCAAAGCGGAATCGGAGGAGATGAAAGAAAGGTATATCGCGTCAGTAGTGATTGGAATTTTTCTACACTTTGTCCTGCGGGAAGATTGGGCTTTGATGTGAATAATCAGCAAGTCCAAAAAGATAAGGAAGCTTTCAACGCAAGCATTGCCGCCTTTAAAGAAGCACAAACGATTCGTTTTGCAGGAAATATAAGCAACGAGGAAGCTTTGATTTTACAGAATCTAAAAGAAAAGTTTGGTTATAAGTTGGTATGTGAGGAAGTTTATCCTTTTAAAAGATTTTTAGATTCTTATTTGAAAGTTAGTGGCTCGTTAGGAAACGCAAATCAAAAAGATATTACACAAAGCACTTTTGTTATGTGCTTTGGTGGAGCATTGAGCTATGATATGCCTGTGGTTACACATAAAATTAACAATGCAATGAAACAGAATAAAGGCGCGAATTTAGCGTATTTTCACACAATGCAAGATGTTGTTGTGAATCGTTTTGTAAAAACCACAATTAATGGAATCTATAAACCAAATAGCGAAGAAGCCCTTGCATTGTTGTTGGCAAGTGTGTGTATTCCAAGAGAGCAAATGCCTCTTTCTTTGAAATCACAAATTGAACGATACGAACGCAAAGAAATGCAGACAATTACAAAAGAAGTCAAAAAGAAAGTTAAGGTAAAAGAGCTAGACAAAGAGGGTAATGTTGTCTTAGACGAGGAGGGTAATGAAAAATTTATAGAAAAAGAGGAAGTAGAAAAAATCGCACAAGAAGTAGAAGTTATCACAAGTGCATTGTATGATTATTGCGGTGGCTTGAAAGAATCCATAGAAGCGACAAAGAATGGAATACAGGGCGCAAAGAATCCGATTTTGATTGTCGGATTTGATGTGTATCGTGCGAAAAATTCCGAAAATATTGCAAAAATCTTGGGCTATATTGAAAATTTGAGTATGGTTAAGATTCTATTGCTTCCACCTACGACAAATGCATTAGGTATTGCTTTGATTTGTGAGTTAGATAAAGAGGGCGTGGGATATAGTATTGGCTACAATGCGCAAGGGCATTATAGAATCGGCGTGGGTGCAGAAAACTCTCTACAAATGCCTTATCTAAATGAGCAAGAAGGCACATTGGTAAATGTGGATAAAAGGGTTGTGCCTTTAACTCCTGCAACGTCTTATAATGGATATGAATTAAATGATATTGCCAAAGTGCTGGGGCTAGAATACGAATCCACGATAGATTACACATCGGAATTATCCATAGAAAAAGGCTTTAAAAGTGTAGAATACGATGATTTGAAGTTTGGATTTTTAAACGATGGCTCTGAAGTGCGTGGGTATTTGTTGGGAGTTCATTTCCCAAAAGAACCTTTAGAGATTTCGCCAATAGAATTGACAGAGTTGGAATCCTATAATCTCTATGCGCGCAATCCGATTGCACATTTTTCAGAAAGCACTTTGCAATCTGCATATCTGGATACTAAAAATGGATTGCAATGCAGTGAAGCATACGCTCAAAAGCTTGGAATTAACGCAGGAGATAAGGTGGAAGTGCGTTTTGCAAATGGAGAAGTGGTAGAAACCTTAGCGATTCTTGATAAAGGAATGGAGGGTGAATTTGCAGCACTTGGCGTGTGCGAATTTGAGGAATTTAAACTTTTTCCAACAACGCGTTATGCGAATGTTTCTTTAAAGGTTTTGGTATGAATTATATTATTGAGACGCTGATTAAAATTTTACTTGTCGTGCTGATTTTTTCAGCATTGGCAGGTTTTACGACTTATGTAGAGCGCAAGATTCTAGCTTTTTTCCAACGTCGTTTAGGTCCAACGATGGTGGGACCTTTTGGGGTTTTGCAGATTTTAGCCGATGGGATTAAGCTTTTTACCAAAGAAGATATTGTGCCAAGTGGAGCAAATCGCCTTATCTTTAGAATCGCACCAACAATTACAGCAGCAACCGCTTTTATCGCAATGGCTCCAATTCCATTTTTTCCTGAATTTGAGCTTTTTGGTTATACCATTCAACCTATCATTTCAGATATTAATGTCGGGATTCTATTTGTGCTTGGTGTTGGGGCTGCTGGCTTATATGGTCCTTTGCTGGGTGGTATTAGCGCAAATAGTAAATGGTCTATTTTGGGGGCAGCAAGAACAGCGGTGCAATTACTTAGTTTTGAAGTTGTTTCTGGGTTATCTCTTTTGGCGCCTTTAATGTTAGTTGGCTCTTTATCCTTGATTGATATTAACAATTATCAAGGAGGAGGAATCACAAATTGGCTGATATTTTCACAGCCTCTAGCGTTTGTTTTATTTTTGTTTGCTGGTTATGCAGAGCTTAATAGGACACCCTTTGATTTGCTAGAACACGAAGCGGAAATTGTTGCGGGATATGCGACAGAATATGCGGGAATGCGTTGGGGAATGTTTTTTATTGGTGAATATGCAAGTATGATTGCATTGTCTTTTGTTGTGTCTTTGATTTTCCTAGGTGGTTTTAATCCGCTTGGATTCATTCCCGGAGGAATCGCAATTATCTTAAAAGTCAGTTTTCTTATCTTTTTATTTATGTGGGCAAGAGCAGCTTATCCTCATATTCGCCCAGACCAACTTATGGGTTTATGTTGGAGAGTCTTATTTCCGCTCGCACTTTTAAATGTTTTTGTTACGGGTATCATTTGTTTAGGAGGTGGAAATTGAGTAAATATATCAAGATTGTTGAGCAAACACCTCTCTTGAGTAATGCGCAAAAGTTTGTGAGGTTTTGGAATCGCGCATTAAAGGGTGAATTGTTTGTAGGCTTGTGGCTTGTATTTAAGGAGTTTTACAAGGCGCAAATCCACACTGTGCAATATCCATTAGAAAAATTACCATTAAGTCCGCGTTATCGTGCAGTGCATGAGCTAAAACGTTTGCTTGAAAGCGGAAACGAGCGATGTATTGGTTGCGGATTATGTGAAAAGATTTGTGTGGCAAATTGCATTCGTATGGAAACAGGATATGGTGAGGATAGACGCAAAAAAGTCTTTGAATATAGCATTAACTTTGGGCGATGTATTTATTGCGGATTGTGTGCAGAGGTTTGCCCTGAACTTGCGATTGTGCATGGAAAGAGATACGAGAATGCAAGCGAACAAAGAGCGTCTTTTGCTTTGAAAAATGATATGCTAACACCGATTGATAAAGTGTTAAGCGGGCGGGATTCTGAATTTAGCGGTGTTGGAAGCATAAGCGTAGATGCGGATAAACATATTAAGCTCACCCCTTTGAAATATTTAGAAGAGACAGATGAAAATGCAATAAAAACAACCGCAGAAATAAAACAAAAGGAGGAAGTCAATGCTTGAAGCCATTGCGTTTTACACATTTTGCGCTTTAACTTTAGCAATGTTTTTGGTCGTGGTTACAACGCGCAATATCCTTTATGCCTTAAGTGCATTGGCGGCGGGAATGATTTTTGTTTCTGCTTTTTTCTTTTTGCTTGGAGCAGAATTTTTGGGTGTTGTGCAAATTGTCGTTTATACGGGAGCGGTCATTGCGCTTTATGCTTTTGCGATGATGTTTTTTGATGCTCAAAAATTACAAAATGAAAAAATTGCGAATCCTAGAGTTTTGTTTGTCTTAAGCGGTTTGGGGGCATTACTGCTTGTTATTGTGGTTGTTGCTCCGATTATTACGCAGAATCTTGCAACTTTAGAAGCTGTGATTCCACCACAAGAGGGTGTGGGAAATGTGCAAATGGTAGGCTATGTGCTTTTTACAAAATTTCTGATTCCTTTTGAAATTGCGGCAATGATGTTGCTTGTAGCAATGATTGCGGGAATTGTGCTAGCTGGCAAAGGAATGCATTATTCTCTAACCTTAAATGAGCAAGCACCAAAAGGAGAGCAAGATGATAACGCTTAATCATTATTTGATTTTATCTAGTCTTATGTTTATGATTGGCGTCTTTGGAATGCTTAGACGCAAAAATTTACTAATGTTATTTTTTGCAACAGAGATTTTGTTAAGCTCTGTAAATGTCGGATTCGTCGCCGTTGGAAAATATCTCGGGGATTTAAATGGACAAATGTTTGCATTCTTTATTCTCGCTGTTGCGGCAAGCGAAGTTGCAATTGGGGTAGGGTTGCTTATTGCTTGGTATAAAAAGCATCATACATTAGATTTAGATAAATTACAAATTATGGAAGGCTAAGTATGGAAGCGATTTTATATATTGCATTGTTTGCGCCATTGGTGGGTTCATTGTTTGGGATTCCATTTGCTTCAAAGCAGAAGTTGATTAGTGTTGGAATCTTTGCTTCCTTGATGTTGGGATTTTCATTTCTAGCCTCTGCATTGCTTTTTGTGCATACATTACAAGGTGGTGTTGTCAAAGTAATACTAATGGATTGGATTGGAGCTGGGGGACTTTATATTCCTTTTGGATTTTTAGTAGATAGTGTTAGTGCGACAATGATATTTGTAGTAACGCTTGTTTCTTTGTGCGTGCATATCTATTCTATTGGTTATATGAGCCACGATAAAAGTTTCAATAGATTCTTTATTTATTTGAGTGCTTTCGTCTTTTCTATGCTGATTTTGGTTATGAGTGATAACTTTGCAGGATTATTCATTGGCTGGGAAGGCGTTGGACTTTGTTCTTGGATGTTGATTGGATTTTGGTATGAGCGTGATTCTGCTTCTTTTGCAGCAAATGAAGCCTTTATTATGAATAGAATCGCTGACCTTGGAATGTTGCTTGGAATCTTTTTAATCTATTGGACTTTTGGCACTTTGAGCTATGAAGAAGTTTTAAGTAGTGTGTATGAAGCACCCAAAGGGATTTTAATAGCAATTGGGATTCTACTTTTTGTGGGTGCAATGGGTAAAAGTGCGCAATTTCCTTTGCATACTTGGCTCGCAGATGCGATGGAAGGTCCAACCCCTGTTTCTGCATTAATCCACGCGGCAACAATGGTAACTGCTGGAGTTTATTTAGTGATTCGGGCGAATCCACTTTATACAATGATTCCTGAAATTGGCTTTTTAATTGCGAGTTTAGGAGCATTTGTAGCACTTTTTGCTGCAACTATGGCATTAGTGAATAAGGATTTGAAACGTATTATCGCATATTCTACTCTTTCGCAGTTAGGTTATATGTTTGTTGCAGCAGGATTAGAGGCTTATTGGATTGCTCTTTTTCACCTTGCGACTCACGCTTTTTTTAAATCTTTGTTGTTCTTGGGAGCTGGAAATGTAATGCACGCTATGCACGATAAATTGGATATTTCAAAAATGGGAGCACTTTATCGTCCCCTTAAAATTACTGCAATTTTGATGATTTTAGCGTCTATTGCCTTAGCGGGAATCTATCCGTTCTCTGGATTTTTCTCCAAAGATAAAATCTTGGAAGCTGCATTCGGTTCTGGAGCTTATATCTTATGGGGAATATTATTGTTGGGTGCGTTTTTAACTGCATTTTATAGCTTCCGACTGATTATGCTTGTATTTTTTGGCGAGAAAAAGCACGAAGAAGAGCATCCCCATGAGGCTTATCCTTATATGCTTTATGCTATGTTGCCGCTTGGAATCTTGGCGGTATTTGCGGGATTCTTTGAGCCAACTTTTCATCATTTTGTTACGCAAACCCTGCCTGATTTTAGCGCAAATTTGGAATCTCAAACCATTTGGAATCTTATTTTCTTGACTTCTTTTGTGGCTTTAAGTGGGATTGCATTTGCGGTGTTAAAATACAAAAAAGGTGGTTTTTCTTCTAAATGGCAGGAAACTTTTATTTATCAACTCTTAAGCCATCAGTATTATATTCCTATGCTGTATGATAGGCTGTTTATACAGAATTATATTAGGCTTGCCAAAGTTGCTTGGTTGATTGATAAGTGTGTGGTAGATTTCGTAGTAGATATGATTGCAAGATTCCTTAATAGTAGCGGAGAAAGTATGCAATGGATTCAAGGTGGGAATCTTTCTAAAATGTTAAAAATTATGTTTTTTGGTGTGGTAGTTTTATTGCTACTTGTATTAATATTTTTTGTTTGTATGGAGGCAGTATGGACTACCTTTTAACTTTGCTTATCTTTTTCCCATTCATTGGCGCAATTTTAGCAATTGGCATTAAAGAGAATCTTAAAGCTTACGCAGTCGTTATTAGCTTTATTGAGCTAGGGTTGGCATTGCTTTTATGGTATAGCTTTGATAGAGAAGCAGACGGATTTCAGTTTGTTACTTCGCTTCCTTTAGTGGTTAATTTTGGTATCAGTTATCTTGTGGGTGTAGATGGAATCTCTCTCTTTTTGATTGTGTTAAGTGCATTGATTAGTTTAATAGGCTTCATTTATTTGAATGAAACACAAGAAACCAAAAAGCTTATCCTTTCGCTTTTATGTCTTGAAAGCATAATGATTGGCGTATTTTGCGCATTGGATATGATTTTGTTTTATATCTTTTGGGAATTGTCTTTAGTGCCAATGCTTTATATTATTGGTGCTTGGGGAAGTGGTAGTAGAATCTATGCCGCTGTGAAGTTTTTCTTATATACCTTTTTGGGTTCAATGATTATGCTAATTGGAATCTTGTTTTTAACGTATTATTACTTTAGCGTGAGTGGGGTTTGGACATTTTCTCTGTTGGAATGGTATAGTTTAAGCCTTATCCCAGAGGATTTGCAAATAATGTTATTCCTTGCATTCTTTTGCGGTTTGGCAGTCAAAGTGCCGATGTTTCCTTTCCATACTTGGTTGCCTTATGCGCACGGACAAGCACCGACAATTGGTTCTATTATCCTTGCGGCTGTGCTTTTAAAAATGGGAACTTATGGCTTTGTACGTTTCTCTTTGCCGCTTTTTCCTGATGCGAGTGTGGCTTTATTAATGCCTGTTGCCATTTTGTCTTTAATTATGATTGTTTATGGCGCAATGGTGGCATTTGCGCAAGAGGATATGAAGCAAGTGGTGGCTTATAGCTCTATTTCACATATGGGTGTGATTATGATTGGAATCTTCGCGCTAAATATGGAGGGGATTTCCGGGTCTGTCTTTTTTATGTTAAGTCATGGGATTATCAGTGGCGCGCTGTTTATGCTTGTAGGAATGATTTATGAGAGAAGGCATACCAAAATGATTGCCGAGTTTGGCGGAATCGCAAAGGTAATGCCTAATTATGCTGCAATTTTTGGGATTATGATGATGGCTTCAGCGGGACTTCCTTTGACAATGGGATTCGTAGGGGAATTTTTATCTTTGCTTGGGTTTTTCCAAATCTCTCCAATTCTTGCAGGAGTTGCGGGAATTAGCATTATTGTAGGTGCAATTTATATGCTCAATCTCTATCGCAAGGCATTTTATGGAAAAGTTATAAATCAAGAAAATTTAAAATTACAAGATTTGGATAAACGTGAATGGAGTGCCTTGCTACCATTGGTTGCGATTGTGATTTGGCTTGGTGTGTATCCTAAGCCGATTTTAACACCCATCAATAAAGGTGTAGAAAATATGCTTGCAGTAATGTATTCTCGTGTGGTAGCTCCAGAAACTAAAGCATTTTTAGGGATAGATTTAGAGCTATCAGAATTCTTACAACAGGGAGAAAGCTCAAATATAGAAAATCTTGAAAATTTAGAAAATTCCCAAGAGGAAAAGAAAGATTCACAAGAAGCAATAAAAGAAAATAATGCAACGAATGCAGAATCTTTGCAAGAGGAGGGGAGATAGATGTTAGAAACTTTTAGTATTCCATTGGAGAGTTTAAATATTTTCAGTATCTTTCCTATGCTTATTACGATTGTTGGGGGGCTTTTGATTTTGGTTGTGGATATGTGCTTAAAAAATGCAAATAAACAACTTTATACTATGCTTACGATTTTGTTTTTGGGGCTTAGTTTGGGTTATATCACATTTTTTAGCATCAATGGGGAAAGAGCCTTTTTTGATTTGATTGCGATAGATGGATTCTCGCTTTTAGGACAAATGATTATTCTAGTTTCTGCGATTTTGTTTGTGCCTTTGACTTTGAGTTATAACCGATTCCACGAGTTTGCTTATCCAGAATATTATGCACTCTTTTTATTTATGTGTGCAGGATTCCAATTTATGGTAAGTAGCGACCATTTAATCGTTATTTTCTTGGGGTTAGAAACAGCTTCCCTTGCGCTCTATACTCTGATTGCTATGCACAATCGAGCGACTGCTTTTGAGGCAGCAATCAAATACTTTACAATGGGTTCTTTGTCTGCGGGTTGTTTCGCCTTTGGTTCTATGTTGTTTTATGCGGCAAGCGGACATTTGGATTTAGAAGGCATTAGAAATGTGCTAGAAGCACACGATTATGAGCCTTTTTATTTGGTTTTAAGTGGTGTAGTATTTTTTATCGCTTCCATTGGATTCAAAGCCTCTTTAGTGCCTTTCCATACTTGGACGCCAGATGTTTATGAGGGTTCTAACTCTTTTTTGGCAGGCTTTATGTCTATTGCTCCCAAAATTGCAGCATTGGTAGTTGCGATTAGAATTTTTAGTATTTTTGTAGA
>NZ_CATKCB010000067.1:0-5844 GCF_949747025.1 Helicobacter sp. UBA3407
GGGTTTTTCATCAAATGCTAAAGAAATACCATTTGCCATTGGATTGTATGGTTTTGTTGCCCTTTATGAAGGATAGAGAGGAGCTAAAGGAACTTTTAAGTGCAAAAGATTCCATTGATTTAGTGATTCCACGCGGGGGAGAGGGGTTGATTTCTTTTGTATCGGAGAATGCGAAAGTGCCTGTTATCAAGCACGACAAGGGTGTTTGTCATATTTTTGCACACCACACTTGCAAGATTCCTGAATCTATTGCGGTGATTGTCAATGCAAAAACTTCGCGTCCAAGCACTTGTAATGCTTGTGAAACTCTCCTTGTAGAACGTGTCTTTGCAAAGGAGTTTTTGCCGCAAGTCGCAGAATCTCTAAAGCAAAATGGCACGATTCTAAAAGGCGATGAGGAATCTTGTGCTATTCTAAAAGTTAGTGGAATCATATGCGAGCAGATTCCATTGGAGGATTATTATATAGAATATGGAGAAAATATCTTAAACTTGCGCATTGTTAAGGATACAGAAGAGGCAATAGAACATATTGAGAAGTTTGGAAGCGGGCATAGTGAGGCGATTTTGAGCGAGGATTATAGCACGATAGAGCATTTCTTAAATGTAGTAGATTCTGCCTGTGTGTATGCGAATGCTTCCACTCGTTTTAGTGATGGCGGGGAGTTTGGTTATGGTGCAGAAGTTGGAATCTCTACTTCCAAAATCCACGCACGCGGTCCTATGGGTGTAGAATCCCTAACGATTTATAAATACAAAGTTTATGGCAATGGACAAGTGCGTTAAGGAGTCGCGGCATAATATTAGGGCAATTCTATTATAAAGTAAAATTCGTTCATTAGAGGGGTTGCTTCCCTCTAAGAATCTACAAACTATTCTGTAAAAGAGTATTAAGATGTTTGACAAACGCATTTACATCTTTGAGTTTGCCTCCCTCAAGTAGTTTGGCTTCTTCAAGTAATAAATGCGCAACTTCCTCTTGTTTTTGTGTCTCTGCGTCTAGTAGCTTAGTAAGAATCGTATGGTTTGGATTGAGTTCTAAAATTGGCTTGGGTTCTGGAATATCTGCACCCATACCCATTGCACCCATTTGTCTCATCATTTTTATCATTGCGGCATTTGGATCTTCTGGGTCGCTTACGATACAAGAGGGGGCGTCAATGAGTCTCGCACTTAAGCGCACTTCCTTGATTTCATCACTTAGGGCTTTATTGAAAGTTTCAAGCAAGGATTTAAATCTCTCTTTTGTGTCCTCCTCTATGCTTTCCTCTCCCAAATTCTCCAATGCTTCTTTGGAAGTGATGGCACGTAAAGGTATCTTGTCATACTCATGCACCATTGGCATTACGATTCCGTCAATTTCTTCGGCGAAGAGTAAAACTTCAATCCCTTTTTTGTTGAATGCGTCTAAAAGTGGGGAGCTTTTAAGGAGTTCTAAATCCTCACCTTGTAGATAGTAAATCGCCTTTTGTTCCTTACCCATACGCTCTTTGTAGGTTTTAAATGCAATCTCTTTGCCCTCACTTTTGGTAGATTGGAATCGCAAAAGTTCTAATAGTTTTTCTTTGTTTTCAAAATCGCTATAAACTCCCTCTTTCAAGCAGCGTCCAAACTCTTTATAAAATTTGCTGTATTTTTCCTCGTCTTTTTGGAGTGATTCTATTTCGCTTAAGATTTTTTTTGTAGAAGCGGATTTAATCGTGCTTAAGATTCTGTTTTGTTGTAGAATCTCCCGGCTTACATTAAGTGGCAAGTCCTCACTATCAATGATTCCGCGCACAAATCGCAAGTAAGAGGGTAAAAGTTCTTTATCGTCATCAGTGATAAAAACGCGTTTGACATAGAGTTTCACGCCGCTTTTGTAATCCACGCGATAAAGGTCAAAAGGTGCGCTTTGTGGGATATAAAACAGAGTAGTGTATTCTAGTGTTCCCTCAACTTTCGTATGAATCCAGCAAAGCGGGTCGCTAGAATCGTAGCTTAAATTTTTGTAAAATTCTTTATATTCTTCATCTTTCAAATCTTTTTTAGAGATTCTCCAAAGTGCAGAAGCTTTGTTGATTTGTTCATTTTTTTGTTCTATAATCTCTTTTTTGCTCTCTCCCTCTCCTTCGCTTTTAGTTTCTGTATAGTGTAAGAAAATAGGGAATGGAATATGGTCGGAGCATTTTTTGATAATTTCTTCAATTTTCCAACGATTCGCAAATTCTTTTTCTTCCTCTTTGAGATAGAGCTTAATTTCGCTTCCGTGTGATTCTTTTTCACATTTTTCAATCTCAAATTCTCCGCTTCCATCGCTAATCCACGCAAAACCTTGTGTTTCGCCCGCTTTTTTTGTTGTTACGATGATTTTATTTGCCACCATAAAGGCAGAATAGAATCCCACGCCAAATTGCCCAATGAGTGCAGAATCCTTTTTCTTATCCCCGCTCAATTTAGAAAGAAAATTTTTCGTGCCGCTTTTAGCGATTGTGCCTAAGTTTTCAATCAAATCTTGCTCATTCATGCCGATTCCGCTATCGCTGATGGTTAAAATATTTTTTTCGCTATCAAAGGCAATATCAATTTTGGGAGTAAAATCCAATGTTTTTAGTTTGTCGTCTGTGAGGGTTAAATATTGTAATTTGTCCAATGCGTCAGAAGCGTTGCTAATAAGCTCGCGTAAAAAAATTTCTTTATTAGAATACAGCGAGTGAATCATTAAGTCTAGTAGTTGATTGACTTCCGTTTGAAAAGTATGTTTTGCCATTGTTTTTCCTTTTGAATCATAAAATTTTCTTGAAATTATAGCAAAAGTTTTGAGAATGTCAATAAACTTGATATTATTATTATCAAGTTTTATTATTACATTAATATCAAAGTAATTGCTAATCTTTCATTTAAATAAAAAGAAAGAATCTTGTTGCAAATCTTTATCTTACTTTGATTTTATTTGCGTTAAATCTTTTGGATTTTGTTATAATTACCGATTAACTTATTTGAAATAAAGGCTTATTTTGGATTCAAAAACTAAAACACCGCTTGATTATATCATTATTACAAACGCAAAAGAAAACAATTTAAAAAACATCAGTTTGAATATCCCCAAAAATAAACTTGTGATTCTTACAGGCTTAAGTGGCAGTGGCAAAAGCACTTTAGCCTTTGATACGCTTTATGCAGAAGGACAACGTAGATATATAGAATCCCTCTCAAGCTATGCAAGGCAGTTTTTGGATAAAATTGGTAAGCCAGATGTAGATAAGATAGAGGGATTAACTCCAGCCATTGCAATAGACCAAAAGACAACAAGTAAAAATCCTCGCTCCACGGTGGGAACAATCACAGAGATTTATGATTATCTACGCTTGCTTTTTGCGCGCATTGGTGTGCAGCATTGTCATTTGTGTGGCAAACCTATTTCAAAAATGAATGCGAGTGATATTATCGCCCAAGTGCTAAAAATCAAGGAAAATTCTAAGATTTTGATTTTATCCCCCATTATTCGCGAAAAAAAAGGGACTTTTAATGATAAGTTGGAATCCTTGCGTCAAAAAGGCTATGTGAGAGCACAGATTAATGGTGTGCTTGTGCGCTTAGATGAGGAAATTTCGCTTGCTAAGACCAAAAAACATACGATTAAAGTCGTGATTGACCGCGTCGTTGTCAATGAGGCAAACAAGGACAGAATCGCACAAGACATTGAAAAGGCTTTAAAGGAATCTTATGGAGAAGTAGAGATTGAGATTCTGCCTGAAGAGAAGGAATCCAAGCCAACTTTAGTGCATTATAGCGAGCATTTGGCTTGTTTTGATTGCAAGGTTTCCTTTAATCCCTTAGAACCTCTTAGTTTCTCTTTTAACTCCCCAAAAGGAGCGTGTAGCAAATGCGACGGCTTAGGGATTCGTTATAGTATTGATACGAAGAAAGTTATTCAGTCTAGTTTGCCTTTGAGTGAAGGCGGGATTAGGATTATTTATGGGTTTAATAAAAGTTACTACAATGAGTTATTCCGTGCTTTTTGTTTGGCAAATCAGATTAATCCTCAAGCTGCTTTTGAGGACTTGAACGAATATCAACAAAAGTTAATTTTATATGGAAGCACAGAAGAAGTAGAGTTTCAATGGAAAAGTTCTAAGCTTAAGCGTCCTTGGGTGGGGGTGATTTCCATTGCTTATGATATGTTTAAGGATAACAAAGATTTGGGTGATTATATGAGCGAAAAAACTTGTGAGGAATGTGGAGGACATCGCTTATTGCCACAAAGTTTGGCGGTTAGGGTTGCAAATAAGACGATTGGGGATTTGTTGGATTTGCCTATTGAAGAATGCTATGGATTTTTTGCCAATCCTGTGAATTTTGCCTATTTGGATACACAAAGTGCAATGATTGCCGCTCCGATTCTTAAAGAAATTTGCGAACGACTTTATTTCTTGTATGATGTAGGACTTGGGTATTTGAGCTTAGGACGCGACGCACGCAGTATCAGCGGAGGGGAATCACAACGCATTAGAATCGCAAGTCAGATTGGTAGCGGACTTACTGGTGTAATGTATGTGTTAGATGAGCCAAGCATTGGGTTGCACGAGCGCGATACTTTGAGACTCATTAAAACCTTAAGAAGTTTGCAACAAAAAGGTAATTCTGTTATCGTCGTCGAGCACGATAAAGAAACAATTGAACACGCAGATTTTATCGTAGATATTGGACCAGGAGCGGGTAAATATGGCGGTGAAGTCGTATTTAGTGGGAATCTGACGCAATTATTAAAAAGTAAAACCCAAACAGCGCAGTATTTAAGTGGCGCAAAAAAAATAGAATATTTTGTGCGTCGCAAGCAAGAGGAATGGATTGAGATTTTAAATATCAATATTAACAATATTCATAATCTTAATGTAAAACTGCCGATTAAAAATTTCGTCTGTGTAACGGGTGTGAGTGGGAGTGGTAAAAGTTCTCTTGTCCTGCAAACTTTGCTTCCTGTGGCTCAAGAGCTACTCAATAATCGCAAAAAAGTAAAAAAAGTTGATGGTGTGGAAATTGTAGGTTTGGAGAAGCTAGACAAAGTGATTTATCTTGATCAAAGCCCCATTGGACGCACGCCTCGTTCCAATCCTGCAACCTATACCGGAGCAATGGACGAGATTCGACAGATTTTTGCACAAACAAAAGAAGCACAGATTCGTAATTATGGCATTAGTCGTTTCAGTTTCAATGTCAAAGGTGGAAGATGTGAAAAATGTATGGGAGAGGGAGAGATTAGGATTGAAATGCACTTTTTACCCGATATTATGATGAAATGTGATGCGTGTGGCGGCACGCGTTACAATACTCAAACCTTAGAGGTAGAATATAAAGGCAAAAATATTGCGGAAGTCCTAGAATTTAGTGTAGATGAAGCCTGCGAATTTTTTGTTAAGATTCCACGCATTTATCAAAAGCTTAAAACTCTACAAGATGTGGGTTTGGGTTATATTACTTTGGGACAAAATGCTGTAACTTTAAGTGGAGGGGAAGCGCAACGCATTAAGCTTGCCAAAGAACTAAGTCGTAAAGATACAGGCAAGACACTTTATATTTTAGATGAGCCAACTACCGGATTGCATTTTGCAGATGTGGATAGATTGGTGCGTGTATTGCACCATTTAACAGATTTGGGAAATAGTGTCATTGTGATTGAGCATAATTTGGATATTATCAAAAATGCAGATTTTATCCTTGACATTGGACCAGAAGGGGGAAGCAATGGAGGCAAGATTGTAGATAGTGGTTCGCCAGAACGTATTGCAAGAAGACATAAAAAAACAGCAAGCCATACAGGAAAGTTTTTGGCTAAAGAATTAGGAGCGGAATCCTAAGCCGTATA
>NZ_CATKCB010000068.1:0-8473 GCF_949747025.1 Helicobacter sp. UBA3407
GATTCTCCAAATCCGTCATTGAATCGCTTATTCATATAATTTGCAATAGTGCAATCATAATGCGCAGTATGCTCGTAAGCCTTAATCATCATCTTTTGACGAAATTCCAATGTATTTTGGTTGTTTTGAAGCCGCATTAAGACTTCGTTGTAATCCGCAGGATTCGTGAGGATTAGCACGGATTCAAAATTCTTTGCCGCAGCACGCACCATTGAAGGTCCGCCAATATCTATGTTTTCAATGATTTCTCCAAAATCCTCTGTGCGCTCTATCGTGGCTTTGAAAGGATAAAGATTAACACAGACTAAAGAAATATCACGGATTCCAAACTCTTGCGCCTTTACTCTATCCTCTGCGTTCTCCCGCCGATAAAGAATCCCGCCGTGAATTTTTGGGTGCAAAGTCTTGACTCTCCCATCAAACATTTCTGGACTTTGCGTGTATTTTGCGACATCTAATGCCTGAATATTGTTTTCTTGCAAAACCTTTAATGTCCCGCCTGTGGATAGAATCTCATAGCCAAGATTTAACAAGCCTTTTGCAAACTCTACAATTCCGCTTTTATCACTTACACTTAAAAGTGCCGTCATCTTTACTCCTTCTTTATTAGATTTATGCCTTTATCATTTTAAATAATGCCCAAAAACTTACTAAACATAGCATAAAAATAGGCAATAAAATGCTAAATTCTGGCTGCAATAAACCACTAATAGATAATCTTGAAAAACTAAAAAAGATTCCCCAACTCATTAAAACCGCTAAAATCATTTCCAAGGTAATGAGGCTTAGATTTGCGTAACGATTAGAGTTTGGAGTAAAATTAGCGAGACAAATCATTGCAAGAGGTGCAAAAAGCGGAAAAAAGATTAAATTATAAAGTAATCCGCGAATTTTTTGTGTATTAACCCCCTGCTCTTTTAAAAGCATAATTGCTTCGTATGCGTCAATAATGGAGATATTACCCTTTCTTTCATAAATATTTTCCAAAATTTTGGGTTTAAAGCCATGCAAGGTTGTATAACTCTCTTCGTTTTGAATGGTCAGCGGATTTTGCCCAATCTGCAAAATGTTATCAAAATTTGTAATCGTAACATTTTGCAGATTCCATTCTTCCCCATTAAAAACCGCTTTTTGAGATTCTATCATACGCAAAATTAGGCTGTTGTCTGTGTTAAACTCATAAATCTGCACATTCTCTGCACTTTGTAATAAGGGAAAAATCTTTTCAAAGTAAATATAAGTATTGTTGTATTTCACAAATAAATCCCTTTTGACATTACCTAAGAAACCTTCATTAATAATCAAATCTACCTGCTCTTTTGCATAGGCAAAAGATGTTGCATTAAACGCAATAAAACAAAAAGTCATTAAAAAACTAAGCATAAAAATTGGCAAAAAAATCTTAATTTTTGAATAACCAAGTGCTAAAAATGCAGTCCATTGTGAATTTTTAAGTAAAACAATCATAAGCACAATTTGTGCTAAAATCAAAGAAAGTGGCAAGATAAATTGACTCGCATACATAAAATCATAAACCAACAAAAGCACGATTAAATTCGCAGAATTCGGAAGCTCATCTAAATACTTTACTAAATCAATCACAACGAAAAAACATTCTAATGAAACAAACAAAAAGAAAAAATATTTTAAATACAAGAATCCAATATAACGAAAAAATAAGCTCATTTAACTTCTTTGTTTTGGGGTTGCGGTGTTAAAGTCAAGAGGCTAGAGATTCTATTAGCTAGTTCTTTGGGGGATTCTAATTGTGTAATTTCTAATGCCGCTTTTGTGCAATGTGCAATTAAAGCAGGATTTGCTGCTTGCTCTTGTGAATCAAAATCACTTAAAACCCAATGCGTTACTTGCTCTTTTACTATGGGTTTGCCTATTCCATAGCGAATCCTATAATATTCATTGCCACATAAAGCATCAATGGATTTTAATCCATTGTGCCCCCCACTTCCTCCACCAAATTTAAATTTCACTGCTCCAAAAGGCAAATCTAGCTCATCGTGAATGACTAGAAATTCATTGATTTTATAAAAATTTCTAACACTTTGCACGGATTCTCCCGATAAATTCATAAAAGTTTGAGGTTTTAAGAGGATAGTTTGATTTGATTTATAAACTTCACCTTGAAAGTTTTTATCACTTTGCCTTGTGGCATTAAGGGAATAGATTAAGGAATCCACGACTTTAAAGCCGATATTGTGTCTGTTGTTTTGATATTTTTGACCCGGATTCCCTAAACCTACAATGAGAAACATTTTATTAGCGGGATTTAATCACACCAACAATTGCTACATCATCGCGTTCAACAATTTTTACTCCTTCAAATGTTGGCAAATCTCTTACAAGAACAACATCTCCTACATCTAAATCTGTTACATTGATTTCATAATTTTTTGGTAGGTTTTCAGGTTTGGATTTGACTTTGATACGTTTTTTAGACATCATCAAAACACCTTTATTTTTGAGACCTTTTGGAGTTCCAACCGTGCGAACTTTAACAGAATATTTTGCCTCAACTCCTTGTTGTGCAAGCATTAAATCCACATGGATAATTTCGCTTGTAATAGGGTCTTTTTGATATTCTTGAATTACGACAGGATATTTTTGTGCGCCAACTTCTACTTCAAAAATTAAATCTGTTTTGCTTTTTATTTCACGAATAAAAGCATTGCGTTTAAAAGCACAATGGATATTTTCTTTGCCTTTTCCATAGATATTGGCAATTAGATAACCATTTTTTCTTAAAGCCTTGACATCAGACTTAGAAATACTCTCTCTAATTATTCCACTTAACATTGTGTATCCTTAAAATTAAAATAAGCCTGCCATTATAGCGGATTTTTTTAAAACTTGATTTAAATTATTCCAAACTTGCTAAAATCTTTCCAAAAGCGACTTTAAAATCCTCCAAGCCCTGCTCCAATAGTTCTTTACTGACTTTATTTAAATCCACTCCCGCTTCTTTCACACTCGCAAAAAATTCTTCTAATTCGTCCATATCTGGCAAATAGGCTTCCTCTACATCTCCTAATTCCATAAAAGCATTTAAGGCAGTCAGTGGTGCGGTATTCACTGCATAGGGGTGATAGAGCTCCTTGATGTAATACACAGGCTCTAAGTCTTCGCCTTTGACGCCTGTGCTAGCAAAAAGTGCCCGCACGCCAGAGAGAGAATAACTATTAAGGATATGATATAAATATTGCGCATTTTTAATCCCCAAAGTTGCATTTGGGATTCCTTTTTCTTGTAGGATAGAATCACATTTGCGGTCAAAACGTGAAACAAAAATACTTACAACTGCGCGAGGAAAGTCTTTTAATTCTTTCTTGCTTGTTTGCTTAAGCTGTTCGTAACCCTTTTTAAATGCCTCCATACAACCTACTACTTGTTCTTTGTTGAAAACCAAAGTTGCATTGACGGAGATTCCTTGAGCAATGAGTTCTCCCATCGCTCCAAAGCCTGCTTTTGTAGCTGGAATCTTAATCATCACATTAGGATAACCAATATCATTAAACAAGCGCACACCCTCTTCAATCGTTGCTTTTGCATCTTCACACAGATTAGGATCTACCTCAATGCTAATATAACCATCATTGGGATTTGCATCGTAAAGTGGCTTAAGTAACTCTGCGGCGCGTTGAATATCTGTTTTGGCAAGTGCTTCATAAATTTCTTTTGGGCTTTTGCCTTTCAAAGAATCTTTTTGCGCTTGATAACTTTCGCTTAAAAAAGCTTGTTGGAAAATAGTCGGGTTACTTGTCGCACCCTCTATCAAATCGCCCTCAATCATTTTAATAAAGTCATTTTCCAAAAAATCTCTTTCTATAAAATCACACCAAAGTGAAAGCAATGCACTTTCTTGCATATTATCCTCCTTAATCTAAATATGTTTTGATAAGCATTAAATCTTTTTTATCAATAATGATATTTGCAGCCTCTTGCAAAACTATGTTTGCGCAAAATGCTACTTTTTTACTAGCATATTTGAACATAGAAATATCATTTGCGCCATCACCAATTACTATCGTTGTTTCGTAAGTCGCATTCAATAAGATTTGCAATTTTTCAAGTATGCGCCCTTTAGAATACGCAAACATCATTTCTCCGCCTACTTCTCCTGTCAATATATTATTTTTACGATGCAAAATATTGCTAAAATACATATCATAACCTAATGCTTTCTGCCCTGCACTCACTGCTTCATCAAATCCACCGCTAAAAACCACAATTTTATAATCACGTGTTTTTAATTCTGCAATTAATTCTTTCGCGCCCGGATTATAGCGCAAATGATTGCACACGGCATAAACCTTTTCTAAAGGCATACCCTTTAAAGTCGCTACACGTTTTTTTAAGCTATCATAAAAATCTAATTGACCCGCCATTGCTTCTTTTGTGATTTTACTTACTTCCGCTTCGCTATTGTTAGCACGTGCTAACAAATCAATTGTTTCGCCGTCCATTAAAGTGGAATCAAAATCAAACACTGCAAGTTTCAAACCAATCCTTAATTTTAAAATAATAACTATTATACAACGTCAAAAATATAAAAGTATTTCAAAAACGAAGTTTAATTTATTTTTTTAGGTTTTTTAAAGCAAGTAGAGCTTAAAGCTCTACTTTTAGCCTTTAAGAGATTCCGAGTTTCTTTTCAAGCTGAACAATTCTGTCCCAAGTTTCAATCATAGAATCAGGATTAAGAGAAATAGAAGTAATGCCATTTTCTACTAAAAATTCTGCAATTTCTGGATAATCGCTCGGGGCTTGTCCGCAGATACCGCAGTATTTATTGTGTTTTTTACAAGATTCAATTGCCATTTTAAACATTTTTAATAATGCTGGATTGCGTTCATCAAAAATATGGCTCACTAACTCACCATCTCTATCCACTCCTAAAGTAAGTTGTGTTAAGTCGTTAGAACCGATAGAGAATCCATCAAAGAGTTGCAAAAACTCGTCCGCTAAAACCACATTGACAGGCAATTCACACATCACATAAATCTCCAAACCATTTTCCCCTTGCACCAAGCCATTTTTGCGCATAATATCAAGCACTCTGCGCCCTTCTTCAGGTGTTCTTAGGAATGGAATCATAATTTTCATATTAGAAAATCCCATTTCATTTCGCGCCATAGCAAGTGCTTCGCATTCCCATTCAAACGCTTGTCGGTATTGTTCAGAATAATAGCGACTTGCTCCACGATAACCAATCATTGGATTCTCTTCGTTAGGCTCATAATCTTTTCCACCCACCATACGACAATATTCGTTGGACTTAAAGTCGCTTGTGCGCACAATGACGGGTTTTGGATAAAATGCAGAAGCAATCATTCCAACGCCCTCTGCAATCTTTTTAACAAAAAAGTCTTTTGGATTTGCATAGCCTGACATAATTTCTCTTACGCTTTCTACGCCATCAAATTCTTTATTGCCATTATGCAAGTCAATCAATGCCAAAGGGTGTGCTTTGATGTAATTGTTAATAATAAATTCCATTCTAGCAAGCCCTACACCATTGTTTGGAATCATAGAAAATGAAAAAGCTTTTTCAGGATTCCCGATATTCATATAGATTTTAGTTTTTGGTTGCTCTAATGTGCTTAAGTCAATTTTTTCTACTTCATACTCATACACGCCATTATATACAAAGCCATCTTCACCTTCTGCACAAGAGACGGTAACTTCCATACCTGTTTCTAACTTTTCTGTTGCACCCACTGCCCCAACAATTGCTGGCACACCAATTTCGCGTGCGACAATCGCAGCGTGGCAAGTGCGCCCCCCGCGATTCGTAATTACTGCTGCCGCTTTTTTCATTGCGGGTTCCCAATCGGGGTCTGTATTATCGGTTACAAGAATCTCTCCTTGTTTTAATTCGCCCATATTAGAGATATTATCAATCACGCGAATTTTTCCGATTCCAATCTTGCCGCCTACTGCTTTACCAGTTAGCAGAATCTCTTTGTCGCCTTTATCTTTAAGGAAATATTTTTCAAAAGTATTACTTTGTTTTTTCATCTTTTGGCTTTGCACAGTTTCGGGACGTGCTTGCACGATGAAAATTTCTCCGCTATTTCCATCTTTTGCCCATTCCATATCCATTGGACGATATTCACCTGCTTCCTTAGAATAATGTCTCTCAATCAACATTGCATACCGCGCTAGAGTCAGCACTTCATCATCTTCTAGCGAGAAGCTTTTAAGCTCTTCTTCAGTGGTTTCAATGTTTTTGGTTGGATGTTTTGCGCCTGGGGCTGCATACACCATTTTAATATTTTTAAATCCTAACTGACGCTTTAGAATCGGTCGTTTTCCTAGCTCCAAAGAAGGCTTGAAGACATAAAATTCGTCAGGATTCACGGTTCCACCCACGACATTTTCTCCAAGCCCCCAACTAGAAGTGATGAAAACTGCGTCTTTAAAGCCTGTTTCTGTATCAATACTAAACATAACACCGGAGCTTCCTTTATCTGAACGCACCATTTTTTGCACTCCGACAGAAAGGGCAACTTTAAAATGGTCAAATCCTCTTGAAGCACGATAACTCACAGCTCTATCTGTGAAAAGCGAAGCGAAGCAAGATTTTACATAATGGATTAGTTCCGTTTGACCTTGCACGCTCAAATAAGTGTCTTGTTGTCCTGCAAAACTCGCATCGGGCAAATCCTCCGCGGTTGCAGAGCTTCTAACTGCCACATCAGCCTCTTCCATTTTGTATTCTTCGCTCAAGATTTTATAGGCTTCTAAAATCTCTTTGCGTAAATCTTCTGGCAATGGTGTGCCAAAAATCATATCGCGAATTTTTTTGGAGCGAACATTTAATACATCAATTTCTGTTACATCAATCCCATCAAGCAATTCTTTGATTTTCTCTCGAATCCCTGCACTATCTAGCAAATACCAATATGCCTCACTTGTAATCGCAAAACCATTAGGAACTTTGATTCCCATTGGCACAAGCTCTTGAAACATCTCTCCGATACTTGCATTTTTTCCCCCAACAATAGGGACATCTTTGTTGTTTAGCTCTTTGAAAAACTTGATGTATTTCATCTTAGATTTCTCCTTAAAATTCCTGCTGAAAAATTGTTTTAAAAATAAAACGCGAATATTTTACTGAATTTAACTTTATCTCAATCTTAGTTTATCTATACTTTATGCGTCATTTGATAAACTTTCATTGATTTTGCAAATTTTACACACCAAAGACACAAAATTGCATTTTTTTATTGTAAGGAACAAAATGGAAAACCTATCCCAAGTCTTGAAGCAACATAAATTAGCACAAGAGGATTATCATAAAATTTTAAGTATCTTAGGACGAGAACCTAATCTTGTAGAACTTGGTATCTTTTCGGCTATGTGGAGCGAACATTGTAGCTATAAATCTAGTAAAATTTATCTTAATGGCTTTCCTACACGCGCTCCTTGGGTTCTTCAAGGACCAGGAGAAAACGCTGGTGTCATTGATATTGGAGGAGGATATGGAGCAGTCTTTAAAATGGAATCTCACAACCACCCAAGCTTCATTGAACCCTATGCGGGAGCTGCAA
Organism: Helicobacter sp. UBA3407; assembly: GCF_949747025.1. NCBI lineage: Bacteria > Pseudomonadati > Campylobacterota > Epsilonproteobacteria > Campylobacterales > Helicobacteraceae > Helicobacter > Helicobacter sp. UBA3407. The sequence continues at coordinate 7,569 of NZ_CATKCB010000068.1, forward strand.
CGGGCGTAGGTGGAATTATGCGTGATATTTTTACAATGGGTGCTAGAGTCGTTGCGAGCTTAAACTCCATTCGCTTCGGCGATATTACCAAGAAAGATTCCATAGGCGCGAAGCACCGCTATTTGTTGCGTGGCGTTGTCGCTGGAATCGGAGGTTATGGAAATTGTATGGGTGTGCCAACTATTGGCGGGGAGATGAGTTTTGAACCTAGTTATGAAGGAAATATCCTTGTCAATGCCTTTTCTCTTGGAATTGTTAAAAATGATGAAATATTTTATGGTAAAGCAGAGGGAATCGGAAACCCTGTGATTTATGTTGGCTCTAAAACAGGACGCGATGGCTTGGGCGGGGCGGTAATGAGTAGTGATTCTTTCAGTGAGGATTCTAAATCCTTGCGCCCAACGGTGCAAGTGGGCGACCCTTTTACTGAAAAGTTGCTTTTGGAAGCTTGTTTGGAGCTTTTTAAACAAGATTTAATTGTTGGAATCCAAGATATGGGAGCAGCAGGACTTACAAGCTCTAGCTTTGAAATGGCAGGACGCAGTGGAAGCGGAATGGTAATGCACTTAGATAAAGTGCCTATGCGAGAAGAGGGAATGACGCCTTATGAGCTAATGCTTAGTGAATCTCAAGAGCGTATGCTAATCTGTGCCAAAAAAGGCTGTGAAGCAAGAATTATAGAAATTTTTTCCAAATGGGAATTAGATTGTGCAATTATCGGTGAAGTAACTAATAGCGGCAAAATGGAACTCTTTTGGTATAACGAAAAATGCGCAGAGATTCCTATTGCTCCTTTGAGTGAAAAAGCACCTGTGCTAGAAAGACCCGTGAGCAAAAATCCGCATTATTTGGATTCTATCGTATCTTTAGATGAGAAAAGCTTGCGCACACAGGAATCTCAAAAA
>NZ_CATKCB010000069.1:0-8729 GCF_949747025.1 Helicobacter sp. UBA3407
AAAATTTTTATTTTAAGGCATATTAAATGAATGATTTTAATTGGTTTGATTTAATAGTGGGTGCTTTGATTTTGTTATTGGCGATTCGGGGGATTATCAATGGATTTGTGCGCGAATTTTTTGGTTTTGTAGGAATCGTGGGTGGCGTGTATGGTGCCTCTGTCTATGGAGATAGTGTAGGAGAATGGATTAGTGCGAATCTTTATGCTTTTCAGAACCCCTCCGCAATTTCGTTGATTGGTTTTTTGGTTTTGTTGGCACTCATTTGGGGGCTTGCCTTGATTGTGGCTGAAATTATGCAGAAAATAGTTAATTTGAGCGCATTGGGAGGAGTGAATCGGATTTTGGGATTCTGTTTTGGCGCATTAAAAGTTTTTATGATTTTTGCGATTATAATTGCCACATTAACCAATATTCAATTTGCTAAAAGTTTCATTGAAAAATACACGCAAGGAAGTTATCTTTATCCAATGTTGCGTGATACGGGAGCTGTTGTGATTAAGCTTGATGTTGTGCAAAGCAACACGTCAAAAATAGAAGATTTGCAAAATAATATATTCTAAAATAAAGGAAAAAAATGTTTGAAAATGATGCTTATGTGCTAGGCAGAATCGCAAAAGCTAACACATTGCGTGAAATGGGCATTAATCCTTATGGTAATGGAATCTCAAAAGAATGGAATACGCAGAAGTTTTTAAAGAGCTATGATTTTCTTAAATCTTTACCAGAGGGTAAACAAAAAGATGAAAGCAAATCCGCACAAGTTGCTGGACGCATTAAGTTTATTAGACTAATGGGCAAAGCGGCTTTTATTAAGATAGAAGATGTAAGCGGAATCTTGCAAGTTTATTTGTCTAAAAACGAGTTGAGTGATTCTTTTGATATGTTTAAAAAATGCGTAGAAGTCGGAGACATTGTAATGGCAAAAGGGTTTCCTTTTGTAACAAAAACGGGTGAATTAAGCTTACATGCTTTGGATTTTAGGATTCTAACCAAAGCAATTAGTCCTTTGCCAGAGAAATATCACGGGTTGGTAGATATTGAATTGCGTTATCGTCAAAGATATTTAGACTTAATTATGAATAAAGAAGTGCGCGATAGTTTTGTATTGCGTTCTAAAATTGTTTCAAATGTGAGAAAATTCTTTGAACAAAAAGGATTTTTAGAAGTTGAAACACCGATGATGCACCCGATTCCGGGTGGTGCAAATGCTAAACCTTTTGTAACTTACCATAATGCCTTAAATGTGGAGCGATATTTGAGAATTGCTCCTGAATTATATCTCAAACGTTTAATTGTTGGTGGATTTGAAGCGATTTTTGAAATCAATCGTAATTTCCGCAATGAGGGAATGGACCACTCACACAATCCAGAATTTACAATGATTGAATTTTATTGGGCGTATAAGGATTATAAAGATTTGATTCAAATTACGCAAGAATTGTTTGCGTATTTGCTAGAATCCCTTTCCTTGCCCAAAGTTTTGGTATTTAATCATCAAGAGATTCATTTGGACGCTTTTAGGCAAATTACTTATTTAGACGCTTTAGTAGAGATTGGAGGGATTCCACGCGAAGTTGTGAATGAGGAGGAGAAATTGTATCTTTACCTCAAGGAGCATAATGTTCCTTTGGAATCCCAAACGGAGTTAGGTAAATTGCAAAGTGAAGCTTTTGACGCTTTTGTAGAGGAGAAATTAATCAATCCTACTTTTATTACAGATTTTCCTATTGCAATTAGCCCTCTTGCAAGACGTAACGATAAGAATCCGGAAATCGCGGATAGATTTGAGTTATTTATTGGAGGAAGCGAAATTGCCAATGGCTTTAGCGAATTAAATGACCCGCTAGATCAGCTAGAGAGATTTAAAGAACAAGTCAAAGCTAAGGAAGCAGGTGATGAAGAAGCACAATATATGGACGAGGATTATGTTACCGCCCTTTCTTATGGTATGCCTCCAACAGCAGGAGAAGGAATTGGAATTGACCGCTTGGTGATGTTATTGACAGGGAATACAACGATAAAAGATGTGATTTTATTTCCAGCATTAAAACCGCAAAAACCACAAAACAAAAAGGAAGAATAATGAGTTATGTTTTAGAAGAAAATGACCCAGAAATCTTAGGATTTATTAATCAGGAATTAGAACGCCAAAATACGCATTTGGAGATGATTGCGAGCGAAAATTTTACTTTTCCAAGCGTAATGGAAGCTATGGGAAGCGTGCTAACCAACAAATATGCCGAGGGTTATCCCTATAAAAGATATTATGGAGGATGTGAATTTGTAGATAAAATTGAAGAACTAGCCATTAATCGCGCTAAAAAGCTTTTTGATTGTGCGTTTGCAAATGTCCAACCTCACGCAGGTTCTCAAGCAAATTGTGCGGTGTATTCCGCACTTTTAAAGCCTTATGATAAAATCTTAGGTATGGATTTGAGCCACGGAGGGCATCTAACACACGGAGCAAAAGTCAGTCTCACAGGACAAATATATCAAAGCTTTTTTTATGGTGTGGAGCTTGATGGAAGAATCAATTACGATAAGGTAGCCGAAACTGCAAGGATTGTGAAACCGAATATGATTGTTTGTGGCTTTAGTGCCTATTCAAGAAAATTGGATTTTGCAAGATTTAAAGAAATTGCCGAGAGTGTAGGAGCGATTCTTATGGCAGATATTGCACATGTGGCTGGACTTGTTGTTGCAGGGGAGTATCCCAATCCTTTTCCTTATGCAGATGTGGTAACTACCACTACACATAAAACTTTGCGCGGACCGCGTGGAGGATTGATTTTAACCAACAATGAGGAGTATGCTAAGAAGATTGATAAGGCAGTTTTTCCCGGAATGCAGGGAGGACCACTTATGCATGTGATTGCAGGTAAGGCAGTAGGTTTTGGTGAGAATCTGAAACCTGAATGGAAAGAATATGCCAAACAAGTTAAATCCAATGCAAAAGTTTTAGCAGAAGTTTTAATGGAAAGAAATTTCAAAGTAGTAAGTGATGGCACAGATAATCATTTGATTTTGCTGTCTTTACTTGATAAAAAATATAGCGGAAAAGATGCAGATTTGGCATTGGGAAATGCTGGAATCACTGCGAATAAAAACACTGTTCCGGGTGAAATGCGTAGCCCATTTGTAACAAGTGGTGTGCGCCTTGGTTCGCCTGCATTGACTGCAAGAGGATTTAAGGAAGCAGAGTTTGAAATTGTAGCAAATAAAATTGCAGATATATTAGATGATATAACAAATACACAAAAACAAGAAAAAATCAAGAGTGAATTAAAGGAACTTGCGCTAAAATTCCCTATTTATAATAAGGCAATTTTTTAAGATTAACGAAAAGGAAGCAAGCAATGGTATCAGATATGGATTTGAAACTTATTAAAATGACTACCTCTCATTATTGGTTGAAATCACCAGGAATTGGGGAGAAAATGCAACATAATGGTAGAATCTTTTATGATAAATTTAAAAAGATTGATGAGCCAATTACGCGTAATTTGCTCCAAAGTCATTTTAAAAAAGAAATCATTATTGCACATTCTTTGATTAATGAGCGCGATAAAGTTGAAAATATTGTCTTTGATTATAATGGATTCAATGCAGAACGTTTTTGGCATCGTGCACAATTGCTTTTAAGAGAAGAAGGGTTTATTAATTTTACTGCTTATGAAACAAAAACACCGGGGCATTTGCATTTATATGTGCATAAAGGACATACGACTTTTCAAGAGGGTTGCCAAATTGCTAAAATGCTTGGTGCAAAGCTTTCTCAAAAAATGCCAACAGAGTGGAAAATGTTTCCTTCGCTTGATATTCCCAAAAATTTTAACATCTTGATTGTACCCTATAATGTTTATAAGAAAGAACGCGGTGCTTCGTGGTCTAAACATATGTAAAGGAGAGAATATGACAGAATTAGAATCACACAAAGACACAGCAAGAGATTTAGAATTGGACGATTTATTGATTAGCAACAATGAAGGCGATGAATTAAAAAGCGGAAGCAATAAGAAATTAATTTTATTAAGCGCGATTGGCGTTTTATTATTTGCAGTGATTGTATTGGCTGTTTATTTGTTTCAAGGAGATTCTCAAGAAATAAATAAACAAGAGATTGAAACACAGAAGCCATTGGAACGTTTAGAACCAAAAATGTCGCAAACCTCAAATGAAAATCAGCAAAATCAAAATACAGATTTTGGACAAGTGCCAATCCAAAATACTAGCAGTGATGACCAATTCCAAATGATTATTAATCAAATTAAAGCACAACAAAATCAAAATAATGCTTCTACACAAGCTTTGCCAACAGCTCCTAATTCAGTACCAAAAGTAGAATCCCAAAAACCTATACCACAGCCTACACAAATGACTTCAAAACCTGAAATCAAACAAGAGCCATCAAAAACAACTCCAAAAGAAAGTTTTAAAGATGTTAAAGTAAATAACCCTTCTTTGCAAGGCAGTGAGGCTGGTAAGGGATTCTATGTTCAAGTGGGCTCTTTTAGTAAATTCTCTCCCAATAAGCAACTTTTAGGCTTGATTAATGAAAATAAATTAAGTTATCGTATGCAAAAATCTGGAGACAACAATCGCTTACTTATAGGTCCTTATACTACAAAACAAGAAGCACAAAATAAATTAAGCGAGATTCGTGCAAAAATCAATAAAGATGCTTTTATTAAAGAAATTAAATAACCTCTTTTTTTAACCAATGCAATTTTAGCATTGGTTTGTTTTCTGCTAAAATTTTTAAAAAAGTTAAAAGTTGATTTAAAAATGCTAATCCCCGCAAAAAAGGGGATTTATTTTGTGAAAGAAAGAACTATTCAACAACAGGTGTGTGAGCACTTCTTTTGTCATCACTAATATCGTCTCTATGGGGTTGTGAAGCTACAACTGCGTCCCATACGATACAACCTTCTGTGGGGCATGCAGAGGCACAAGCAGGTTCGTCATTGTGTCCTACGCATTCTACACATTTTTCACTATGAACAAAATAGCAACCATCATCATTTGGATTATCATCATCATCTACGATAGCTTCTACCGGGCATTCGTCAATACACGCACCACAGGCGATGCAGATGTCAGTAATTTTAACAGACATTATTTCTCCTTAAAATTTATATTAGACAATGAGTATATATTAAACTTTATAAAATGGAGCTTTAAAAATAAGATTATATTGGATTAGAGTGGTAAAATTATGTTTGAATATGATTCTGTGCGTAAAATAGTGTAAAATATTGATTATTTTAAAGGATAAAGGTTTAAGTGTATGAATATTATTTTTGGTCCTGTTCATTCAAGACGATTTGGGGAATCTCTTGGCGTAGATTTGTCTCCTGATATTAAACAATGCAATTATGATTGTTTGTATTGTGAATTAAAGGGCAAAAAAGCACAAGATTTTATGGAAAATTATTTGGAAGTAGAAGTGATTTTAAAGGAAATCCAAAAAGGCTTGGAACATTTTCCAAATATAGAATCCTTGACGATTACTGCTAATGGAGAGCCAACACTTTATCCACATTTGTATGAGTTGATGTTGCGTTTAGAAGACATTAAAGGCACAAAACAGACTTTACTCTTAACAAATGGTTCTTTATTGCATGACCCTATTGTTGCGCGTGCTTGCTTATTATTTGATAAAGTAAAATTTTCATTAGACGCAGTCAGCAAAGAGGTGTTTAAAAAGATTGACCGCCCAAGTAAAAGCGTAAATTTAGAGCAAATTTTACAAGGAATCTATCAGTTTGGTGCGGATTTTGGAGGCGAATTGTATGCAGAAATTTTATTTGTAGAGACGATCAATGATTCTTTAGACGAAGTTAAAAAAATGGCAAAATTTCTTGCTCCTATGCGATTAAAACGCGTTGATATTAGCACGATTGACCGCCCTGCTGCCTATCAAGTCAAGAGTGTTTCTCAAGAGAAATTGGAGTTATTTGGAAAAGTTTTTTTAGATTTTGGACTTCCAATTTTTATTCCCAAAAGAGCGGAACCCAAAGAACAAGTGCAATTAAATTTAAGTCGCGATGAAATCCTAAAAACAATCGCCTTGCGTCCTCAAAGCACGGAAGATGTTGCAACGTTATGGAATATCTATTCGCGTGAGATTCTACAAGATTTGTTGCAAAGCGGTCAAGTGGAGATTGTAGAAAATAATGCTACAAAGTTTTATCGCATTGGAATAAAAGCTTAAAAAATATGCGGAATTTTGCTATAATCCAAGCTTAATTTCGTTAAAGGAAAAGGTATGCAAAAGTTGATTTGGGCAAGTTTGTTGGCGATTTTGGCGGTGATTTTTGTGCAAGGTTGTAGCAAGAGTGAAGAAAAGATTGTAATGGCTACTGCTGCAGAATTTCCGCCTTTTGAATATAAAGAGGGCAATGAATTTAAGGGCATTGATGTAGAGATTGCACAAGAGGTGGCAAAGATTTTGGGTAAAACTTTGGAAATTAAAGATATGGAATTTGATTCTGTTGTGAGTGCTGTAAGTAGTGCAAATGTAGATTTTGGTGCAAGTGGTTTGACGATTAATGAGGCGCGTTCAAAAGTTGTGGATTTTACTACCTCTTATTATAATGCAAATCAAGTTGTCATCATTAAAAATTCCGATTCTGAATTAAAAGCTGTGGGTGATAATGCAGCAGAACTCATTAAGGCAATCAACAAAAAGAATGGAATCAAGATTGGTGTGCAAACGGGAACAACAGGGGCATTTTATGCGCAAGGCGATAAAGATTGGGGTTTTGAGGGCTTTAAAAATGCTGAAGTTAAGGGATTCGTCAATGGTTCTTTGGCGGTAAGTGCGCTAGAAAATGGGCAGATTGATATTGTGATTATTGATGAAGCTCCCGCGCGTTTAATCTCCAAAAACTACGTAAACACAGAAGTTTTAAGCGCGTATTTGACGGAAGAGAGGTATGGAATTGCAGTAAAAAAAGGCAATCAAGAGCTTTTGGATTCCATTAATCAAGCACTTGAGAAAATGCGAACAGAGGGCGTGCTAGATAAAATTATTAAAAAGTATTATTAAAAGCCCAAGAATTTATGGATAAAATAGAAATTTTTTATAATCAACTCATTGTCAAAGGCGGTTACACGCTTGTTGTAGAGGGTTTATTTGTTACGATTCTACTCGCAGTGTGTGGTTTGATGATTGGAATCTTTGTAGGCACAATGCTTGCGATTTTAATTACCAAAGAAGAGAAAAACACATTAGAATATTTGCTTGTGGGAATTGGAAAGCTGTATGTGGGATTCTTTCGTGGGACGCCGATTGTTGTGCAGCTTTTGTTCATCTATTTTGTAATTCTACCTCTTTTTGGTTTGGCGGGAAGCAGTGCTTTATTGGTTGCTATTGTGATTTTTGGTCTTAATAGTGGTGCGTATGTTAGTGAGATTATTCGCGGTGGAATCTTGAGCGTGGATAGCGGACAAAATGAGGCTGCAAGGGCACTTGGGCTTAATTCTAAACAAAGTATGCGTTTTATTGTTTTTCCGCAAGCCTTGAAAAATGCGTTGCCAAATTTAGGAAATGAGTTCATCACGCTTCTTAAAGAAACTTCGGTAGCAAATTATGTTACCGTTCATGATTTAACCTATGCGTTTAAGACGATTGGTAGTGCAAGCTATGAATATATGATTCCATATTTTTTCTTGGCACTCTGCTATTTGGTGTTGGTAATGATTGCGAGCTTTGTTGTTAAGAAATACGAGGGGAAACTAAGAAAAAGTGATAAGCGTTAGAAATTTAGTTAAAAAATATTATGAAAGTGGCACAAAAGAGGACAAGAGTGAGAAAATTGTGCTTAATGGCTTGAATGTGGAATTTCAGCGAGGAGAGAAAGTTGTCATCGTCGGACCAAGCGGAAGTGGTAAAAGCACTTTTTTGCGCTGTTTAAACCTGCTTGAGATTCCAGATAGTGGAGAGATTTGGCTAGATAATCGGCGCATTTCTGAAATTAGTATTGATTTGTATCCGGAATTAGCAAATCTCAAAGGCAAGGCTTTAAATCTCGCCATAAAAGAATACGACAAAAAAGACCGACAAGACATTAATGAAGCGCGTGCCAAAATGGGTATGGTATTCCAACATTTTAATTTATTTAATAATTTAAATGTAATAGAAAATATTACTTTAGCTCCCATTAAGCTTAAAAAAATGAGTGTCGGGGAAGCAAAAGAAGTGGGTTTGGCTTTATTGCAACGTGTAGGATTGTATGATAAGGCATATGAATACCCTTCTCGCTTAAGTGGAGGACAAAAGCAGAGGGTTGCGATTGCACGTTCGCTCGCAATGAAGCCAGAAGTAATACTTTTTGATGAGCCCACAAGTGCGCTAGATCCTGAAATGGTGGGTGGCGTGCTAAGTTTAATGAAAAGCTTGGCTGATGAGGGAATGAGTATGGTGTGTGTTACGCACGAAATGGGTTTTGCCAAAGAGGTAGCAACAAGGGTTTTGTTTATGGAGGGTGGAAAAATCTTGGAGGATTCTCCCCCAATGGAATTTTTTGATTCTCCTAAAAATGAGCGTTTGCAGTATTTTTTAAGCCATATTCGGCGATAGAGGAAAGTTAAGCTTTTGCGTGTTCCTGCGAGGAGTTTAAGCAATTTATAATGTAGAATTCCAATTAAAAGATTCCATTAAGCATATATCTTTATCCTAAATTATGGATTTGCAGGGGCAGTGTTTATGCAATGCACTTCAC
>NZ_CATKCB010000070.1:0-1041 GCF_949747025.1 Helicobacter sp. UBA3407
CTCTGCATTGGTAAGTAGCACAGGAAGCTTCACGCTCAAAGTCAAGGCGTATTCCTCCTTGTGCCTTTTAATTTCCTCTAAAAATCTTTCCTTTGGATTTTTAGAATACAGCGAGGCATAAAGGTTTAAAATATTTTGAATATCCAAATGCGCCATTTCCTCTTTTGGGATTCCATAATAAACGCCTAGCTCACCAATGAGGCTTAAAGCACGAGAGAGTAGTTTGGTAAATTCAAACTTCGCATATTCTCTCCCCTCAATCGCTCTTTTCAAAAACTCTAAAAACTCTTTTGCGCTAATCTTTAGCCCGTGTTCGCTTAAAAGCGTATCAAGAGATTGCAGCTTTTTAGTATTAAGCACAAAATTACTTTCATTTGATGTCAAGCACTCTCTTGCACCCAAATCAAAGTAAGCTCTAAAATCCTCATCATAGCGCGGACTTAAGATATTATAAGTGCTAGGGCGCAAATGCCCAAATTTGCTTAAAAATGCTTCTTTTGTTTCCTCTGTAAGCGTGGCAACACTTGAGGCTAGCTCCTTGCTCACCGTGTTAAGAGAATTTAAAAATGCCTGTTTTTCCGCCAAGCTAAAAAATCCAATTTCTACAAGAGAATTAAGCATAGAAACCGCCACAAACCCAGCCCTTGCAATCCCTGCAAAAGGCAAAGTCCCATATCTCTTGCAAGATTCCAAAAGCCAATAAATCTTATCCAAAGTCGGCAAGTGCGAATCCTCTAAATCTTTGTAAATTTGCTCTAACTTTGCAATCTTTTTTAAATCCTTGATATACAAGCCTTTTTTGGGATTGATGATAGAATTTGTAAGCTCCAAAAGTGCAAATTCTAGCCTTTTAATCTCATTTTCATTAAAGCCTTTTGAAAGCAGACTTTTTAATTTATGAGGGATATTTAAATCATAGCAAGAAAAGACAATGTTAAACTCTATCTTATCGTGGAAATGCGGGTTTGCCTCCAAAGTATCCAAATAATAATCCACTAATTTACTTGCGATTTTTTTATCCAAAGCTTTGGGGATAAAGGA
>NZ_CATKCB010000071.1:0-4122 GCF_949747025.1 Helicobacter sp. UBA3407
TATCACCGATGTGAGCGACCAAACCAATTTGCTTGCCCTCAATGCCGCTATTGAAGCAGCGCGTGCAGGAGAACACGGAAGAGGATTTGCTGTCGTAGCCGATGAGGTGCGCAAGCTCGCAGAACGCGCACAAAAAGCAACCAAAGAAATTGAAATGAATATCCAAGTATTACGCCAAAATTTCTCTGAAGTGCAAACTTCCACAGAAGAGATTGTAGATGAAATGGACCAAGTCAATGGAGAAGTTGCAAAGTTTATCCAAGTAGGAGAAGCTTCTATGGATGTGCGCCAAAATTCTGCAAATGTATTAGATACCACATTTATCGGGCTTGTTAAATTAGACCATTTGCTCTTTAAAATGAATGCTTATAAAGCCATTGTGGATAATAATCAAGAATTGCATTTAGCCGATCATCACGATTGCAGACTTGGAAAATGGTATGAACAAGGAAATGGCAAAGAAATGTTTAGCAGATTGCCAAATTATAGCAACTTAGAATCTCCACATGCAAATGTGCATAATTCCTTTAAAAATGGGGTAGATTTATTCAAAAATAAAGGCTTAGACGCAAATGAAGAAATTTTATCCTTATTTGAGGCGGGAGAAGCAGCTTCCGATGATGTGGTAGATATTTTAGATAAACTCTTAGAAGAAAAAATCTCTGATAGAAATAATGGAACACAACGTTAGAAAATCTACTCTTTAGCACTTACTTTTAACTAGCAAGTGCTAAATCTCATTACCCGAACAAGCTTTTTAATGTATTGGGGTCAAAATTTTCAAAGTCAAATTCTTGAGTAGTGGGAGCACCAATCGGCAAACTTGCTTTTTCAATCAAATCACTAATTTTTCCCATTTTTTGCATAATCTCATTATGCTTATTTGTCAGACTTTCACTGATAGAGCCTTGAATTTGGCTTGGCAATGGAAGAGAGAGTGAAACACTTTCTCCTGCAAGAGTCAAAGTCAATTCCTTTCCAAAGAGAGACTCCCCTTTAAATTGAGCAGCTTTAGCGGTATTATCTAATTGTGTTATATTTTCTCCACTACTTTTTATTTGATTTCCTAACCCATTTAATGTAATATCCGCAATCTGCATTGCACCAATCATTTCATTTGCGCCTTTGACACCATCACTAAACTTACGAATCTCTAAAGCAGTTTGCGATAAATTAGGCAATTCTTGCATCTCTTGCGCTTTTTGAGATTCTACTTTTGCCGAATCTTGTGGCTTGATAGCACCCACTTGAGAATTTGGATAAATATTTCCTATTCCATAAGGATTTACTGAAGATAGCATTTAAACTCCTTTTAAATTTTAAAATTTAAAAGCACTTCTTATTCCACTTTTTATTTCTTTGTTGTTTTAATGGGAAAATTATTATTTGATTTTGCAGAGATTAATTCAGAGAACAAAATAAAAATGCTTACTTCCTTAGTGTATCCATAAACTTATGGTATTTGGCTTATCAGCATTTATTTCTTCCTGCGCCATATTTGGCTTCCATTGCTTCTTTGAAAAATTCCCTTTGAGATTTTGGAATCTTATCAGGGTGATTTTGCCGCATATGTTCCACATATTTATCATAACTTGGCATACCCACAAGCAAATGAAAAAACCTATCTGAACGCCGATATATTTGAATAAGGCTAGAAGCATTTGCTTCTAGCCAACCTTTTATGTTTTTTATAATTTTTGGATTTTTATCCGTGTGCGGCAACTTTTCCTTCATACTTACTAGCCTCCTCATAAGGGGATTCCGCAAGTGGAATATCTATTTCACCTTTTGTTGCTTTAATACAAATGCGAATGGTTTGAATTAAAATCAAGCAGGTAACAAACATAAAGAATGCGCAAAGTCCTGCATTTACTAAGTTATTTGTCGCAATCGTCGCAAATCTTTCAGCTAAAGCTGGGTCTGTTGCTTGTGCTGCTTTTGCACTATTGATTTGCCAAAGCGCAATATGACTTACAGCATCATGCACTCTCTCGCCATTGGCTGGAAGTAATTTTAAAATTCCTGCATAAAGCGTAGAGATTAAAACCCAAGCGGCAGGTAGAATCACAACCCACGCTTGTTTTCCCTTGCCCATTTTAAAAAGCACAGAAATTACAAGCAATAACGCCATTCCCGCCAACATTTGATTAGAAACTCCAAAGAGTGTCCAAAGTGATTTTACACCACCTTGTGGGTCAGTGATTCCTTGATAAAGGATATAACCCCAACCCGCAACGCAAATCAAAGTTGCAATCACACCCCAAAACATAGATTGAATATTTCCAATAGGAGCATACACATTGCCCAATACATCTTGCACCATAAAGCGTCCCGCACGCGTTCCTGCATCAACAGCAGTTAAAATAAACAATGCTTCAAAAAGAATCGCAAAGTGATACCAAAATGCGGTAGAGCCTTGATTAAACAAAGGAACTTCCGAAATAATTGTTGCCAAACCAATTGCAAAAGTTGGTGCGCCTCCTGTTCTACTTAAGATACTTTTTTCGCCAATATTTTCTGCCATATCTAAAATTTCTTGTGGCGTAATGACAAAGCCAAAGTTGTTAATCGTTTGTGCTGCAACTGCTGCTGCTTGTGCTACATCTGTGATTCCTGCTGTTCCAAGCCCTGCAGGAGCAACATTGATAGAAAAATACAATCCCGGAGTTAAAATACACGCAGCAATCAATGCCATAACTGCAACTGCAGATTCCATAACCATAGAACCATAGCCCACCATTCTTGCGTGAGATTCCTTCTCTAGCATTTTTGGAGTTGTCCCGCTAGAAATTAGCGCGTGGAATCCGCTAATTGCCCCACAAGCAATGGTAATAAAAAGAAAAGGAAAGAGCTGTCCGCTAAAAACTGGTCCTGTCCCATCAATAAACTTCGTAACACTTGGAAATTGAATATCTGGTGCAACAATCAAGATTCCTGCTGCCATTAGCACAATCACACCGATTTTTAAGAATGTGCTTAAATAATCACGAGGAGCAAGCAAAAACCATACAGGGAGAATTGCTGCAACAAAACCATAACCAATCATTATATAGGTTAATGTAACAGGCGTTAATGTAAATATTGCGGATAAAGTTGGATTTGCGGCAACTTCTTGTCCATAGAATAACGCAAGCAATAATAATACAAAACCGATAATACTAGCCTCACCTATTTTACCTGGTCGCAAGAATCGCATATGAATTCCCATATAAATTGCGATTGGAATCGTCATTGCAATCGTGAATAATCCCCAAGGAGATTCTGCAAGAGCATTAACCACAACAAGTGCCAAAATCGCAATAATCAACATCATAATGCCCAAAATCCCTATCATTGCAATACTTCCAACGCCCTTACCCAACTCTAGTTTAATGATTTCACCTAGTGATTTACCATTGCGGCGCATTGAAACAAAAAGCACCGTAAAGTCATGCACTGCTCCAGCAAGCACAACACCAACTACAATCCAAATCATACTAGGCAAATATCCCATTTGAGCTGCTAAAATTGGACCTACAAGAGGACCAGCACCAGCAATAGCGGCAAAGTGGTGTCCGAACAAAACGATTTTATTTGTTGGACAAAAATCACGTCCATCATTCATCGTTAGTGCAGGAGTCGCGCGATTGTCGTCTAAGCCTAAAACTTTTTCTGCAATGTATTTTGAATAAAATCGGTAACCAATCATATAAATACATACTGCGGCTACCACAATCCATACTGCAGAAATTGTCTCGCCTTGATGTAATGCTAAAACACCAAAGCCCCAAGCACCAATAAGAGCTACAATCGCCCAAATAACCATACTCAAAACTTTATTCATAAAGCTCCTTCTTAAATCTAATTCGTGCTACCTAAGAGCAAAATCATTATACATTGGATTCTAAAGCATATCAATTAAATTTTAAACATTATCGTTTTATTTTACAAAAAACTACAAAAAACTATTTTCAAATGTTAATTTTTTACCCATTTTGTTAAGAATAGACAAGATTGATTTAGGAGAATAAAATTATCAAAAACTATTCCATAGGAATTTTGGAGGATAATTAATGCCAAAACTCCTGTCCTTGCGAATTAAGATTATACATTGCTGTGAAAGTTTTTTAAAATTTCTTACAA
>NZ_CATKCB010000072.1:0-9006 GCF_949747025.1 Helicobacter sp. UBA3407
CACCTTTTCGCTCTTAAATGCTCTCCAAAGCTTAAAAATGCGCAAGGTATTGCCAAGTACTCCACGATTTTTGGTTGCAAGGATTCGGATTTCCACATTAGAATTTAGTGGATAGAATCTTTCTTTCTCATTCCATACAAAAAGCACGATTCTATATTGACTTGCAAGTTCGTTTGCGACGAAGCTTGCTACGCGTTCTGCTCCACCCATTCTAAGAGAGGAGATAACGATTGCTAGGGTTTTTTGTTTGGTAGGATTCATAAATTTTCTTTAAGAGTTGTTATGCGTTATGGTGAAATTCTACTACGATTTCTTTAAGTTTTGCAAGATGTTCTTTGGAATCCTTGCACTGCATAAGTTCTGTAATATCTGCGTTAAGTTTGTGAATATCGTATTTTGTTGGACGCGCCACTTGTATGGAGGGATATTTTGTTTTTCCCTCACTCTCATCAAGCAACAATTCTTCATATAGCTTCTCACCGGGACGCAATCCGCTAAATTCAATCGTAATTTCGTTTTCTTTGCCATAAAGTCGTAACATATTTTTCGCCAAATCTACAATTTTAACCGGTTCTCCCATATCTAAAATAAAAATTTCCCCCCCTTGCGCAATTGCTCCGGCTTGCAACACGAGCCGACAAGCTTCGGGAATCAGCATAAAATAGCGTGTGATTTCTGGGTGTGTAACGGTAATAGGACCACCCGATTCTATTTGCGCCTTGAATTTTGGCACGACAGAGCCACTACTACCTAACACATTTCCGAATCGAACGGCGACAATTTCACTACTCTTGGATTCTACATTTTGCGCATAGAGTTCTACTATGCGTTTGGTTGCGCCCATTACATTGGTCGGACGCACCGCTTTGTCCGTAGAGATGACAACGACTTTTGGCACCCCTGCTTCAATCGCACTATCTAGCACATTTTTGCTTCCGATGATATTGTTTTCAATCGCACTTTTTTGATTGTATTCACAAAGCGGCACATGTTTGTAAGCCGCAGCATGCACGATAATGTCGGGCTTTTCCTCGTTGATGAGCGCACCAAAGCGGTCTTTTTCTAAAATGCTTAGTAAGCAAGGACGAAGCAAGGCTTTAAAGTCTTTGTTTTGTTGGGAACAGAGTTCCTCTAAAATCGCATATAAGTTAAACTCACTATGCTCTACCAAAACGATTCTTTGCGCGCCAAATTCTACACATTGTCGCACGATTTCGCTTCCGATACTTCCTCCAGCCCCTGTGATAAGCACTCTTTTGTCTTTTAGAAACGCGCCGATGACTTCCTTATCTAAATCCTTGCTTGGACGCGAAAGCAAATCTTCAATAGAGATATTTTTAAGAGGTTCAGAGGGGGTTTTTTGTGTATCGTCTTTGAGCAAATTTGCAATTTTAATTTCATCAATTCCTAATTGTGTCAGCTCGTTAAAGATTCCCTCTAAAGGAGGTTTGGAAAAAGAACGCGTGAGGATTGCGGATTTGATTTTATGCTTTTGTATGAGTTCTTTCAAAGCCGATTTGGGATAAATTTTGAGATTGGAGATGTAATTCCCAAATGTTTTTTCATCTTCTTCAATAATTGCAAGAGGATAAAATGGAATCTCGCTATTAAGGGCGGCTTTAATCAATGTCGCACTTTGTGTATTTGCTCCAAAAATCACAGCGGGTTTGGGGGAGTTTTTGGGTGAATTTTCCAAGTAAATGCGCTTAGAGATTCTGATTGCTCCAATAAAAATACTAGAAATTACAAAGTCAATACCTATTACACTTAAGGGAAAGTTTCCAAACGCCCCTCCAAAAAACGCAATGGCACAAAAGATTCCATAAGCCAAGATGTGTGCATAAAAGATTTTTAAGGCTTCTAATAGCCCAAAGAATCGCCACGGCACAAGATAGATTTTGAATAAAGCCAAAAGCAGAATCTTTAAGGAAATTAAGACACAAAAAACCGATACAACTGCGAAATTAAATTCCAAAGGCACTTGAAAGCTAAAGCGCAAATCATAAGAAAGTACGAGCGTGAAATAAGAAACAAGCAAGTCTATAAAGACAAAAAATATAATGCGTTTGGCATTGCTTGGGCGGAATAAAACGGATTGTAGCACTAGCGATTCTTTAGGAATTTTTGAATAAGGCTTGCAATCTCATCAATGTCGCATTTTTCTAATGCTCCACCGCTTGGTAGGCAGATTCCGCTTTCAAAAAGTTTTTGGCTTGTGCCATCTACAAAAGAGATAGAATCCCTAAAAAGTGGTTGTAGGTGCATAGGTTTCCACAAAGGGCGAGATTCTATGCCTGCTTTGGCAAGCAATTCCACGAGCGCAAGAGGATTGACTTTGGGACTTAAAAAGCGTAAAGTTGTTAGCCAGCGATTCCCTCTTGAGTTTGGAATCTCGGGCATAAATTCTAATGTTTGGGATTCTACTTCCTTGTGCAATGTTTCTTGATACCATTCAAAAATTTTGCGTCTTTTGGAGACTTTGACTTCAATTTGTTCTAACTGCCCCACACCAATGGCTGCGCAAATATTGCTTAAGCGATAATTATAGCCATAATCCAAATGCTCATAAAAGGGTAGATTTTCGCGTGCTTGAGTAGAATAGTAGCGTGCTTTCTCTGTCTTTTCTTGATTTTTGCCAAGCAACATTCCTCCGCCGCTTGTCGTGATGATTTTGTTTCCATTAAAGGATAAAATGCCAAATTCGCCGAAAGTTCCGCTGTGTTTTTTATCATAAAATGCCCCGAGTGATTCTGCGGCGTCCTCAATGAGCAAGATTCCATACTGCGCACAAATCTCCGCAATCTCCGCAATTTTTGCGCATTGTCCATACAGATGTGTAACAATTAGGGCTTTGGGTTTTTTGGGCAGAGATTCTAGGGCTCGTATTAGCAGTTTTGGGCTTAGATTCCAAGATTCTAAGTCGCTATCAATAAAGATTGGAATTGCGCCTTGATAAAGAATCGCATCAATAGAGCCAATAAAGGTAAAACTGCTTGCAAGCACAAAATCGCCTTGTCCGATTCCGCTGACGCGCAATGCTAAATGCAATGCTGATGTGCCAGAATTGAGTGCTAAGGCATTGGGAGAGGCGGTGTAAGATTTAACATTTTCTTCCAGAGTATTGACAAATGCGCCAAGCGGGGCGATATAATTGCTTTCAAAAGCTTCTTGGACATATTGTTGTTCGTTGCCACTCATTTGTGGGGGAGATAAAAAAAATCTAAATCCCATAATTTCTCCTTATCTTAATTCTTTTTTCGCCGGATTGCCAACGACTTTTTTATGCGGTGGTATGTCGCTAATCACTACGCTTCCTGCACCAATGAGGCAGTGTTGCCCAATACTTTTCCCTTCAATAATCACGCTTCCTGCACCAATATGTGTGCAATCCCCAACTTGCACATTTCCACAAAGTGTCGCACTAGGTGCAATATGGGAGAAATCCCCGATTCTGCAATCGTGTTCTATAATGCTCCCACTATTGATTATCGCACCCATTCCGATTGAAGCGCGTGCGTTGATAACAGTGTTTGGCATTACCACACTCCCGCTAGCAATTTTGGCGGATTTTGAGATTATAGCACGACGATGTGCAACAAAAGGCAAACAGAATCCTTGTTTGACAAAAAAGTGATAAAGATTCTGCCGCATCAAATTATCACCAATCGCTAGGAGAATACCAAAATCTTTAGCATTTGTTAGGTTGAGAAATTCTGCTCTTGAAATGGCAGTGATTCCATTAAGAATCTTGTTTTTTGGATTGTCGTCAATGAGAATTTCAAAAGATAAATTTTGGGATTCTAAAATCTCTGCGATGACTGCTCCGTGCCCACCAGCACCAAATATTGCTAGTTTTTTCATTCTTGCCTTTCAGTCTATTTGGATTTTAGAATTTTACCGAAATTTTGAAAAGTTTAGCAACGCATAGGGTTGGGCTAGAATTTGGATAAAGCGATAAAAGCCCAAAATTTAGGCTTTTAAAATAATTTTCCCCTTTTGTGTGTTTAAAACTCCTTGTGATTTGAGTTCTCTTAATACGCGCGAAAGAGATTCGGCACTCGTGTTCAGCTTTTGGGCGATTTGTCGCTGTGTTAAATGTGCTAACTCTGTTTCATTTGCGTGCAAAAAATTCATTAGTCGCTCTTTTAATCCTAAGGAATTTTGAGCAATATGCGATTCTAGCATTTTGATTTTATTGCAAAGTGAAGCAACTAATTCACGACAGAAAGTTGGATTTCCCATACATTGTTTTTGAAAAGTTGCAAGACTAATTTCTAAAATCTCGCATTCCTCATCGCAAGCTGCACTAGCTGGAAAGGGTTGGTTTAAGAAGCTTGGCATTTCAGCAATGAAATTTGGCGCACAAATTTGGTGTAAAATTTGTTCTTTGGCTATTTTTTTTGCGTTTCTACTTCTAGTTTTTGGGCTTTGTTCTATGGTTTTATAGACTCTGACTTTGCCACTTAGTAGCACAAAAAGTTGTTTTGGAGTCTCGCCCTCAAAGAACAAAATTTCTTCTTTATGATAAAAACGTTTATAACCCAAAGAAAATAATATTTTGAAACAATCTTGCATTAAAGCCTCCCTTATTAAAATGTAAAACTAGAAAGCTAGTTTGGAAAACGAACATATTTTAACAAAAAATTAACTATTATCAAATTTTTTGCCATAAAACTTGGTTAGTATTATGCAAATAAAATATTTTTTAAGAAATCAGTGACGGATAATTTATATACAATGTTTTTAACCATTCATTTATTGTGCGCCATTATCTTTTTGGGCTATATCTTTTGTGGTGAGGTGTTGCTTAGTCCGATTCGCAAGATTTTTTGGGAGGGAAGAATTTGCAGACAAAATAGTTAGCATTATTGGCAGAAGAAGCTAAGGAAACTCCCCTCATTTTTATGTTACTTATTGTAACATAACTAGCAATTAAGTCAATATTTGGAAGCAAAATGGGCTATTTTGCCATAACTTTGCAGTAATTTTTAATCATTAAAAGCTTTTTAGCGTTTGGAATCGCATTGATGATTGTTATTGTTTTGGTGTTTTATTGTGGGCTTAAAAACTAAGTCCTTTACGCAAGGTAATTCACTCCATTGCTTTGACTTTGGGAGTGTTGATTGTCGTTTTAGCAAAACTTGCATTTTATGTTTAAAGGAGTAAAAATGGAAAAATATGATGAAATTTGTGTGGAAAGCATTGATTTGCTAATGGATATTTTTTATGCAAAGATTCGTGCGGATAAAAGCGGCGTGGGAGAGATTTTTAATAACAAAATTGGCACAGAGGATATATTGTGGGAAAAGCATAAACGCAAGATTGCAAATTTTTGGTATGGAATGTTGCTAAATATCGGGGATTATAGTGGTGCGCCATTGAAAGCGCATTTGGATTTACCCCCTTTTCCAAGAGAATTTTTTACTATTTGGTTGGAATTGTTTGAGGAGAGCTTAAAGCAGATTTTTTGCGATGAGGTGGCGACGCAGATTCTACAAAGAGCGCAAATGATTGCCGCAAGATTCCAATTTATGCTTTATGAAAGCAGGCATTAACATAAGTTATTTATTCCTAAAAACTTTTTGGAATCGCATTTAATCGTGTAAGCTAGACTTTTAAAATTAAGAGTATAATTGCACTTTTTAGGTAATTTTAGTATTAGGAATATTATGCAAAATTTGAGTGTTTTGAAATTTGGTATTTTGGCATTGGGAGTGATTCTTCTTGGTGGGTGTTATCAAAACGCTTGTGGAATTTCTTCTTCTTATTGGGACGAAAAAAGCTATTATTATGACGCGCAAGGAAATTATCGCGAGAAATGTCCAGACAATCTAATTTACAAAGAAAAAGCTTTGCAACAACAAGAACAAGACGCGTTAGAGTCGTTTTAAGCAGAATCTTAAATGACGCAAGAAAGGGATTTGGAATATCTAAGGGCAGAGCGCAAACGCGCTTTGGCATTTAAAAATATTTTGCCACTTGTTGCACAACTTGAGCGTTTAAAGGTGATTCCAAAATCTGAACTTCAAGGAGCAAAAGTTTTCTATGGTGATTTTGTGCGGCTTGAGATTCCACATTTAAGCGAGGAATCTTTTACGCTTGTATGTGAGGTGGCAAGAGAGTTGATTCCGTGGCGCAAAGGTCCTTTTATCCTCAATACTTTAGAAATTCAAAGCGAATGGAATAGTGCAATTAAATACAACCTGCTTGCACCACATTTGCATTTAAGCGATAAGGTAGTAGGCGACATAGGGTGCAACAATGGTTATTATATGTTTAGGGCAGTGGAGCTTAATCCTGCTCGGATTGTGGGGTTTGACCCTGTGCCATTGTGCTTTGTGCAATTTCAATTTTTGCAATTTTTCGCACAAGAAAGCCGCTTGCAGTATGAGTTGCTTGGCATTGAGGAATTGTCCTTTTTTGCAAGACAATTTGATGTGCTGTTGTGTTTAGGGGTTTTGTATCATCGCAAAAGCCCCTTAGATGCGATTAAGCTTGTTTATAATGCCTTAAAAAGTGGAGGTGAGGCTATTTTTGATAGCCTGATAATTGATGGAGAGCAAGAAATCGCACTTTGCCCTATGGGACGCTATGCCAAAATGCCAAATGTTTATTTTATCCCTACGCTTCGCACTTTTGAGGGGTGGCTAATGAAATGTGGATTCAAAGAAATTGTAGTGATTGCGACACTAAAAACTGCCTTTGATGAGCAGCACAAGACGCAATGGAGTAGTGGAGAATCTTTGGAGGATTTTTTAGAGTCAAGCGGGGAACTCACGATTGAGGGCTATCCCGCACCCAAGCGTGCGTATTTAAAGGCTAAGAAGCTTTAAGAATGTTTTTGGATTCTGTTTGTGGAATTAGACTTTATTTTTCTTTGTTCTCTAATATTTCTAGCGCAGATTGAAAAAATGATAGTTATCTCCATTTGTTAGAATAATGGCTCTAATGACATATTTACTTCATTGATAACCCGCCTATTCGCTTGCAAAGAGTGAGATTCCAAAGATTAAGAGGAATCCCAAGATTAGCTTTTTATTTTTTATTTCTTTTTTAGATTGTTTCATCTCTCATTTCATTTATTCTTCACAAGAATGCGTTTTGTTGCCTTGAAATTTCTCCATTGTTACGCTTGTGTTAGAGCTAATGTCCTTGCGTTTTATCACCTTATAAAAAGTCCCCCATAAAATCTTGCAATCTAACCAAAAACTAAGATGATTCACATACCATACATCTAACGCGAACTTTTCTTCCCAAGAAATTGCATTGCGCCCATTGATTTGCGCCCAGCCTGTAATTCCCGGCTTGACTTCGTGGCGACGTGCTTGTTCTTTGGAATACAAAGGCAAATATTCCACAAGAAGCGGACGCGGACCTACGAAGCTCATTTCGCCCTTTAGCACATTAAAGAGTTGGGGGAGTTCATCTAAGCTACTTTTGCGAATCCATTTACCCAATTGCGTAAGCCTTACTTCATCGGGGAGCAATTCGCCTTTTTCATTGCGTGCGTTATTCATCGTGCGAAACTTGTAAATCTTAAAAATTTTGCCCTCTTTGCCCGGACGCTCTTGCGTAAAAAATATAGGTGAGCCAAGTTTCGTGCGGATAAGTAAAGAGACGATAAGCAAAATGGGAGAAAACAGCACAAGTAGAATTGCGCCAAGAGAAACATCTAAAACGGGCTTGATGAAGTTTGGATAGATTCTGTGAGAGGAAGAATTTTTTTGTTTGGAGGACAAAACCAAATCATACAGAGACAAGTAACTTTGCACAATGGAATCTGTGCTGAATTCGGCACAAATTTTTTCTCTGCTTGCTCGCCCAAAACGCATTTGTAGGTCTTTATCCTTGCTTAGTTGAGTGATTTTTTGCGCGAGCTCCCCCGCATTGCCAATTTCTACCAAGAAGCCATTTTTACCATTTTCAACGACTTCGCGACAACCTACTGCATTGGTTGTTATCATCGGTTTTGCCATACTTCCAGCTTCTAAAAGCGTGCGCGGAATCCCCTCGCGATAGCTTGGCAAAACAAACAAATCACAAACTCCTATAAGAGAGCGAATGTCGTTGCGTTGTCCGAGATAAATAACGGCAGCAGAGCTTTTCAAAAACTCCTCACTCATTGAGGAAATATTACCCAAATCTACTCCGCCAACATATAAAAAAATGCAATGCGGATTTTTGCTTTTAAGAATCTCTGCTGCTTTGTAGTATTCCCGCACTCCCTTGTGCGCAATGGCGCGCGCTACCATTAGCACCAAGATAGAATCCTTAAGAGTTGGCAGATTCAATTCTTGGCTTAGTTTTTGACGCATTGTGTGGTAGGATTCTTGATTTATTGGTGCAAAGGTTTGCGTGTCAATGCCAGAACCTTTAATCAATATTGCTTTTTCGCGTGATAGGATTCGTTTTTGCACATATAATTCTAAATCCTCATTGTTTTGGAATAACACTTTTTGAGCAATTTTAAAAGCGACGCGGTTTAGGGATTCTATGACGAATCGTAAAATGCGGGATTTTAGGCTCTCATCAATATAAAAACTCCCCAAACCTGTAAGGCTGTTAATCACGCAATCCAGCCCTGCAATTTTTGCGGCAAAAGAGCCATAAATATTGGGCTTAAGCATAAAGGTATGCACAATATCGGGCTTGATTTCTTGTAGGATTTTTGTAATTTCTTGAATCGTTTTTAAGGCACTTAAGGGATTGAGACTGCTCCGATGAATAGAATAAGCAATCGCTCGTATGCCAAGAGGGGCAAATTTATCGAAGTCTGCTCCTTTTGGGATTAGCGCGATAACTTCGTGTCCCTTGTCTTTGAGTGCTAGCATAATAGGCAAGCGAAACAAATAAAGATTGGAATCTGTGTGTGAGAGAAATAAAATTTTCATTCGTAACCTTACAAATTGTAAAAATTTATAAGAATTATAACATTAATCAAACAAAGCAAACTTGTTTCTTTGTGTAACAACCTTTAAACAAACTAAAAAGTTAAAAAATATTTTA
>NZ_CATKCB010000073.1:0-1009 GCF_949747025.1 Helicobacter sp. UBA3407
ACTATGGCGTTGTAAATAATTTAGGGCAAAATATTTATTACACTGCATATTATCATCTTGTTTTGGAAAGTGGCGATACGCCTTATTTTAATCTTGGTTCTAACTATTATGCGGCTGTTGCTACAACTTATAACTTTAGAACAAATAGCACTTCTGCCGAAATTGTAAAAATAAACCTTAACAATTCAAGTGATGTTCAAAGGATAGATAATCAAAACGCAGTTCGTAGCAAGATTAAATCGTTTGATAATGTCTATTCTTGGATAAAAGCTGATAAAGTCAATATTAAATATTTCAAGTAAATTTGGCATACTTTTTGCTTATCCTTTATATAGATTTTATTCAAAGGATAGGCAATGCAAGTGCATTCTCCATATAACTTTTACTTTAATTCTGCAAATACAGCAAATACCGCCACTTTAGCCACGCAGGAAAAGAATGAAAAATCCATAAAGCAAGATAATGTAAAGACAAAAGAGAATCTGTATGAATTTATTAAGGAATATTCCAACATTCAAAACCTTGATTCAAGCCTAATTATAGGCAATGACAAACTCCACAAAGGAATGATGGAATATCAAGAAAGTATTAAAAATCAAGCAAAAAATACTCCGATTTCTAGTCAAGATGAATTTCAAGCAAATCTAGATTTTCTGTTTAATCAAATGGAAAATATTTTATTGCAAGGCTTTAATGAAAATATGAATGACAAAGAGTTTCAAAATCTCTTGTCAGGCTATATGATGACAAATAGAGTAGTTTCAAAACAATCCTATGAGGATTCCACACAAGACGCCTTACAGGCTTTATCGCGACTAAAAAATGGGAACAAGTCCGACGACTTTAAACAAAAATTATCAGACTATATGACAAACTCTAATGCCCTCGCAACCTCCATTAGCGGCTTTTTCTATCAGGCGGAATATTTTAATAAGATTCCACAAAACCAAAAAAATACTATTCAAAATGCTTTAGAAAAAGTCGCATCTTATTTATTTAATCAAGGTGG
>NZ_CATKCB010000074.1:0-1478 GCF_949747025.1 Helicobacter sp. UBA3407
AAAGCCCAGAAATCTGCGACAAAGCTTGGGTTTATACACAATATGATTCTACCGTGCAAACCAATACAATTATTCCTAGTGGAGCGGGCGGTGCAAGCGTAATTCGCGTCAAGGAAAATGGCAAAGGTTTAGGAATGAGTGTAGCGTGCCAAAGCCGATTATGCTATCTTAATCCAAGAGAGGGAGCAAAGCAAGCTGTGGCAAAAGTTGGACGTGATATTTCCTTGCGTGGCGGGCGTGCTTTGGCAATCACGGATTGCTTGAACTTTGGCAGCCCAGAGAATCCAGAAGTAATGTGGCAATTTAAAGAATCTTGCGAGGGCATTAAAGAGGCTTGTAAAACCCTCAATACACCTGTTGTTAGCGGTAATGTCAGCCTTTATAATCAAACCAACGGCAAAGATATTTATCCTACACCAAGTATTGCGGGAGTGGGCGTAATTGACGCGGTGAATAATGTCCTTTCTTCACATTTCAAAGAAACCGGATTAGAAATCTATCGTCTTGCCTCGCAAGGAATCCAGCCAAAATTTGGCGCAAGCTTGGTTGCAAAATATTTTGGTAATTCTTTCAAAGGCGAGATTGCAAAAATCAATTTGCAAGATGAGCTTTTCCTATGGAATTTCCTCAATGTTGCCAATGAATATGGATTGCTTAAAGCAGCAGTAGATATTTATCAAGGAGGTCTAGCATTAGCATTAACAAAAGCTTGCATAAGAGGAAATATCGGTGTTACAACCACAAAAAAGCTTAGCTTTGATGAGCTTTTTGGCGAAGCACCGACACAGATTTTGCTTGCCATAGAATCGCAAAATCTTGAAAGGGTTATTTCTTTGCTTAAAAATTCAAACTTGAGTTTAACCAAAGTCGCAATACTTGGTGGAGAAACACTCCAGATTGGCGACATTACAATGCCACTCCATAATGCAAATCAAATTTTTTATCAACAATTCCAAAATATTATTGAAACGCTTTAATTCTTATTTTAAGATTCCATTATGGAATCTTAAAATTTTCTTTAAAGTCCTATTTCTCTTATTTCCCTTATTGTCTTGCGCACAAGATTCTAAAAGTTCGTTGATACAGCCTAATTTTATGAATTTTGACCAATTTTATACTCAAGTGCATGAGCAAACATTAGAGCGAAATTTCGTGCGATTTCGTCATCGTATCGTCGTCAGTCGTGAGGGCTATCATTTGTTATCTCCCAAAGAAAAGGAGGCATTAAACCGACTTCACGCACTTGTATTGGTATTTAGCAAGATTTCTTGGTTTATTTATTTTAATGAACAAAGCGGAGTTGGAATCTCCACCACTGCAAATAGTCATTTACAATTTGATATTCGTTATTATGAAACCTTGCGTGATATTGGGATTAATGGAGACATCAAAGCAATGTGTGTCCTCCCCTATTTTGACAAATGTATTTTGCTAGGATTTAAGATGTTTTGATTTCTTAAATTCTTTTATGGTAAAAT
>NZ_CATKCB010000075.1:0-9214 GCF_949747025.1 Helicobacter sp. UBA3407
AAGCCGCTTTTGATTTTTTTATAAATTCTCTCATAGGTTTTTTCATAAAGGCTTGTAAAGATTTTGAAATAATGTTCCTCAAAATGTTTTTTTATTTGCAAGAGATACTTGCAAAGATTGCTATTGTAGCTTTCCATTTCTATCATTTTTTTAAGCTCTAGTCGCACTTTTTGCAATTTTTGCTGATTTTTTTCCAAATCTACTTTTGCTTGGATTCTGCGCTCTAGCAAAAGAATATCGCTGTTAAAAGCATTGATTCTTTTTTGACAGAGATTGCTTGTGTCTTTTGCATTATTGATTGCGACTATGAGGGCTTGGTAATGGCATTGTTGGGACAAAAAATGGTCTTTAAAAACATTTTCAACATTGACTTTTTGATAACGCGTAAAATCGGAATAGGCGGATTCTAAACGCGTCATAATGCCAATCTCTTCAATAAAATCATCTTTGGGAATAGTTTTGTCGCTATAAAGTAAATTATCCAATGTTTTGGCGCTAAAACGTTTGAGATGTGTATAGTCGTATAAATATTTGTTTTTTGGCAAATATAAATCGTTTAAAAATGCAATGGCGGAAAACTCTTGATAGAAATATCTTTTAAGTGATTCCATTGGTTTGATGTCAAGAGTAATTTCTTTGATTTTTTGATAATTTGTTTCTTTGTAAATCTTTTGAACGATTGCATCGCGTTTATTGCTTAAGAGGGTTTCTAGCTGTTCGTCTGTTTCGTGATGCCAAAATTCTGATTCAGAAATCATAGAATTGCCACTGAAATCTTGAAATTTGGAGGCTTTACAATCCGTAATTTGTCCTGCTTCATTGCAACGAAATTCTACAAACATATCTACGGCTGGAATTACCTTTTTATCGTGCCAAGTCTCTTTGGTAAATTCAAAAAGCTTCCTTGATAGATTAATCACAGCTCCTTTGCCATTGCTGCTTAAATAACGAACGATTTTTCCGTGCATTACTAACCTTTGGATTGTGTATTTTGAGATTCTAAATACATTTGAGAATAGGTCTCTTGCATTTGTGTTTTGAGTGCTTCAAACCATTGTGTATCTTGCGGTGTGAAAGCGGGAAGATATTGGAGGGTAAAAGTTGTGTTTGGAAACTTTAATGCTCCAATATCAAGACATTTGCGTGTGCCACAAATCACGATGGGTTGGACTTTGAGATTGAAATGCTCCACTAAAAGTTTTGCTCCATTTTTAAAGGGTAGAAGTTTCTCCTCACCCTTGCTTCGTGTGCCCTCTGGAAAAATACACAAAGTGCGCCCTTGCTCCAATCTATCCTTCGCTTCTTTGAGTAAAAACACAATTTCCCTTTTGCTTTCGCGATTGATTAGAATCATTTTGGGGGCTTTTAGCGCGTGTCCATATAAAAAGGGCTTACCGAGCTCTTTTTTTGCAATCCAACAAAGATTGTTGGGGTGGATTGCTTCTAGGTAAATGACGTCCATAAAACTTTGATGATTGATAAGAAGAATCTGTGCGCTTGGGTCTAATTCGCCTTTAATCTCTGCACGCACTCCAAAAAGGATAATGAAAATTTTGGCAGTGATTTGTCGTATTTTGCGTTGAACATTTTTGAAAAGATACATCAAAAGAATTGCAAAAGGAATTGCAAGCAATGTATAAAAGACTGCGCTAAGAGCTCTAATTTTGGATATCATTGCGTTTTACCCATCCAATGCTATCGTCTTGTAAGATGACTTTGTAATAATGACTTCGTTGCCCTAAAATTTCAACTTCCATAGGCTCTTGTGTTGTAAGAATAATTGTAGAGTTGAAAGTTGGCTGGATTCTAAGAGGAACATTTGCTTTAAGCGTAGCGGAGGTTTTCAGTGTCAAGAGATAAAGCAAGATTCCAAGTGCAACCACGCCGAGCAAAATGAAAATCTTTTTTCTTTTATAAAGATACAAACCAAAAAATACAATGATGAGGAATACCATTGCAGTGATTTTGAAGAATTGATAGTTATTCTTGGGTCTAATATCACTTTGTGTGCTGACCCTATCTTCAATGGCAATATTTTCTACGTGCAATTCTGTGTATTTGGAGGTTGTTGTATTGAAATAATCAAAGCGAATCGCATTTAAATCTTTTGGCACAATTGCATAATAAAATGCAACTGCCTGCTTATAATCCCCGCTTTTGCTTTCAATGCCTTGTTGCGTGTAAGCTTCTAAATGGAAGTCAAATAAATTCCCCATTAGGCTTTGAAGCTGAAGTACGGCAAGATTGTGATTTGTGTCATAGTTTGTAATTTTGGTGTCTAAAATTTTTAAATCTTGTGCAAGTACTTGAGAAAAATTTCCTTTGCGTTCTAGTTTAATCGCTTTGCCACTAAGGCTTTGTGTGCGCTCATTCGCTTCTCCCTCGCTAGTATTGACGATTACTCTAATTTCTGGAATTGTGTAGTTTGGCTGTTTGATTTTGAGATAAAAGGTATTTCTTAAGCTAGAATCCTCTGCATTAAGAGTCCAATTTTCGTTGGTGTTAAGAATCTCTACGCTTGTTGCTTGAATGTTGTTTTCAAACATAAATTCCGTTTTAATCGTGGAATAATCGGATAATACAAGTAGTTTTAATTCTAAAGGAATGATTTGATGGACATATAAAAGATCCAAAGGAGGATTGAGCATTTCTAAATAAACATTTTTGGCAACAGGGCTTGTAGGGTAAGAATCCTCTGTTACTTGTAGATTGGGGGATTCTACATTTTGTGATTCCAAAATTTCTTGTGGCTCTAAGGAATCTTGCGGAGCAAGGAATGGATTGGTGCTAGAATGTTCATTAAGATTTGGACTATTTTGGGAAGTTTCGGATTCTATCGGAGTAGGTTGCTCTTGTAGGTTTTCCTCTAAGATTGCGTTGGGTAAGGTTTGTTTTGGTGTGTTAGAGGAAGTTTGCGGATTAGAAGTCTCTGCGGAAGTTTCAGGAGTGCTTTGTGGAAACATTCTTGTTTCGCCATTTTCATTGAAGTCCCCTATCTCCATGTTCTGTGCAATTCCATAGACGCACAAACCCAAAACAAATACTAATAATCGCGCGAAAATTCTCATAAAGCTTCTAAAAATCCTTCTAGCATTTTTAAGCCAATGTCTTGTCCTAGCAGTTTTTCTATTGCGCGTTCAGGGTGAGGCATAAGCCCAAAAACATTTTTTTCTTTGTTGCAGATTCCTGCGATGTTGCACACCGAACCATTAGGATTACAGACATATTCTAACAAAATTTGATGATTGGCTTTAAGGTCTTTTAGTTCTGCTTCATCAATATAATAATTGCCGTCTGCGTGTGCAATTGGAATCTTAATAATCTCATTAGGTTGGAATTTGCTCAAAAAAACATTGTCATTGCAAATGATTTTCAGGTCAGAATCTTTTGAGATAAAATGTAAATTTTCATTATGCTTCATTGCCCCGGGCAACAATCCGCTTTCAAGTAAAATTTGGAATCCATTACAGACTCCAAGTACATAACCACCTTGTTTTGCAAAGTCTATGACAGCTTTCATAATGGGAGAAAAACGCGCAATCGCCCCACTGCGTAAGTAGTCGCCATAGCTGAATCCTCCGGGAATCACGACGAGTTTTGTGCCTTGTGGTAAGGAGGTTTCTTTGTGCCATACGATTTGTGTAGGTGCATTTAAAAGCGAAAAAGCGTATTCCATATCATATTCGCAATTTGTTCCTAAGAATTGTAGAATCGCAACCATTGCTATATCTTTATTGCGTAGTTTTCAATCACCGTGTTAGCAAGCAAAGTTTCGCACATAGATTCCACTTCTTTTTGGATATTTGTCTTATCTCCTGCAATTTCTAATGTAATCACTTTGCCAACTTTGACATTTTCTACGCCTTGATAGCCTAAAGATTCTAATGCGTGGTGTATGGCTTTGCCTTGTGGGTCTAATACACCTTCTTTTAGTCCTACAATGACTTCTACTTTCATAAATCTCCCTAGCTTAAAATTCTTTTCAAAATCTCTTCATACGCCATTTTAACATTGCCTAAATCTTGTCTAAAGCGGTCTTTGTCTAATTTTTCTTTTGTATTTTTATCCCAGAATCTGCAAGAATCGGGCGTGATTTCATCTGCAAGCAGAATCGCACCCGTGCTATCCACCCCAAATTCTAGTTTAAAATCTACCAAAATAAGATTCTTTTTGTCAAAAAATTCTCTTAACACTTCATTGACTTTTCGCCCAATTTTGCGCAATTCATCTAATGCTTCTATGGATTGAACGCATTTTAAAATTAGTGCGTGTTCATCATTGATGAGAGGGTCGCCTAGTGCATCGTCTTTGTAATAAAACTCTACAAGCGTAAAAGGAAGAGATTCTCCCTCTTTGATACCTAATCTCTTCGTTAAAGAACCTGTTGCAACATTGCGTACAACTACTTCAATGGGGATAATCTGAACAAGTTTGCAGAGCATTAAATCCTCACCTATGGTTTCTACATAATGTGTTTTGACGCCGTTTTTTTCTAGTAATTTAAAAATTTCAGTTGAGATTTTGCAATTTAGAATCCCTTTGCCTTGCTCGCTACCCTTTTTTTCGGCATTAAAGGCGGTTAAATCGTCTTTGAATTGTGAGATGATTAATCCCTTGTCCTCTGTTTTGTAGAGTTTTTTGCCTTTGCCCTCATACATCATTTCTTTTTGTGTTGCCTGCATTTTGACTCCTTTATAGAACTTTAAAGATTTTCAACACATCAATTGCACTTTTTAGTTGAATGTCTTGCAATACTTGTTGGTGTGTAATAGAATTTTTGGCGTCTTTTGCTTTTTTATCTTTGCTAGATTCTACTTTTGCTAATTCTCCCTCTAAGTGTTTTTGCAAATCTGCTTCTTTAATGCTAAAGCCACTATTTTCATCGGGTACGATTCCGGGAGCTACTTCAATATCGGGTGTTACACCCACAGCTTGAATTGTGCGTCCGCTTGGCAAATAATAACGCGCAATCGTGAGGCGTAAAGCCTCCTTTTTTTCTGTGGGGAGAATCACTTGCACACTTCCCTTGCCAAATGTTCCTTCTCCCACTAATACGCCGCGTTTATTGTCTTGAATCGCTCCCGCGACAATCTCGCTTGCACTCGCACTTCCATTATTGACTAATACCACAAGGGGAGTGGTTGCATAAGGCGTGCGATTGCTTGCATTATAGACAATGTTTTCATCTTTGATTCTGCCTTTTTGGGAAACGATAATGCCTTTTTTGATAAACAAATCACTTAATTCTACGGCTTGATTGAGTAATCCGCCCGGATTGTTGCGCAAATCTAGCACGATTCCATCAATCGTCTTGAATTTTTTTAATTCTTCTTCTACGCGTTTGCTAACATTTTTGTCAAAGGAGGTTACGCGCAAATAAACATAATTGCTTTCCTCAATTCCTTTTGCATAAACGGATTCCACTTTGATATTATCACGCACAATGTCAAAAATTAAGGGTTTTGACTCGTTTTTGCGCACAATAGTGAGCTGCACTTTTGTGTTTGGTTTGCCACGCATTCTATTGACTGCATCATCAATGCTCATATTTAATGTGCTTTCCTCATTGATTTTTAGGATAATATCTCCGCTTTTTAAGCCCGCTTTGTCGCCTGGTGTGCCTTCAATGGGAGCGATAATTGTCAGTGCATTATCACGCAAGCCAATCGTGATTCCGATTCCGCCAAATTGTCCATCTGTTTGGATTTTTAAATCTTCAAATTTCTTTTCGTCCAAGTAGGCAGAATGTGCATCAAGGTTTGAAAGAAGCCCATCAATCGCTTTATCTACGATTTCGTTCAGGCTTAATTCATCTACATAATATTTTTCTACTGTGCCAATGACTTTACGCAATTTATTATAAGCGTCTAGTCGTGATTCGTCTTCCGCGAATGCTGCATTTTGAAAACCTATTACGAGGAATAAGCTCACAAGAAGTGCATAAAAAATTCTTTTAAATTCAAATTGTTTCATAAAGCAACCTAAAATAAAGTTTTAAGTGTGCAATTTTAGCACATTCGCATTAAAACTAAAATAAAAATGCTAGATTTTGTCCTTGCGAGATTTCGTAGGTCGTGGTAATCTATAATTATGAGAGATTCCATATTATAGATTATTTTGTTGGCTGTGTTTGCTTGCAAGAACGCAAATTAGCTTTTGTTGTGTAGGTGAATATAAAGTTGCAAAACTTCCAAGCTCGCGGGTGTTACGCCGCTGATTTCGCTTGCCTCAAAAAGGCTTTTAGGATTAAACTTTTTCAGTTTTTCAATCACTTCCAAACTTAAGCCCGGAATCCCATCAAAAATGAAATCTTGAGGAATCGTTATGCTTAACATTTTGTCCATATTGTTAATAAGGTTTTGTTGCTTTTGGATATAACTTGCATATTTTGCCTCTACCAAAATTTCCTCTAGTGCGCGTGGAGAGAATCGCAAAAAGGGTGCTTCTATGATTTCTTGGATTCTAAGTAGCTTGTGCAAATCAAAGCTACGGCGGCTTACAATTGTGCCAAAGGTCGTCTTGTCGCTAATTCTTTCCTCGCCAATAGAATCCAAGAATCGCAACATCTCTAAGGTGGGTGTAATGGGGGTATTGTTGAGCCATTGGAGACCCTCTTGAATATCGGCTTTATCTTGCATTAGTTGCGCGAAATCTTGAGATTCCATTAGTCCTAGCGAATAGGCTAGCTCCCCAAGCCTGAAAATTGCGTTTCCCTCTCGCAAGAGTAAGCGATATTCTGCGCGCGAGCTAAACATACGATAAGGTTCTTTTGTGCCTTTAGTAACCAAATCATCTATCATAACGGCGATATAAGCCTCATTGCGTTTTAAAGTGATTTCCTCCTTGCCTTGCGCACTTAAAGCCGCATTGATTCCAGCAAAAATGCCTTGTGCGCCAGCTTCCTCATATCCTGTTGTTCCATTGATTTGTCCTGCGCAATAGAGATTCTTAAGTTTTTTTGTCTCCAATGTGTGCTTTAATTCGGTTGGATTGATATAGTCGTATTCAATCGCATAGCCATAGCGCACAATCTCTGCATTTTCTAAGCCTTCAATGCTGTGAATCATTGCTTCTTGGACATCAAAAGGTAGGGAGCTAGTTAAGCCATTGATATAGTATTCATTTGCTTCTAGTGTTTGAGGTTCTAAGAAAAGTTGATGTCTCTCTTTATCGCTGAAACGATGCACTTTATCTTCAATGCTTGGGCAATAGCGCGGACCTATGCCCTCAATTTGTCCTGTAAATAGGGGTGCGCGATGAAAGTTTGCACGAATGATTGCGTGGGTTTTGGCATTAGTATAGGTTACATAGCAGGGAAGTTGTGTGGGATTAAATGTGTCATTCCCTAGCTCTTTTTTTGTTTTTTGGCTAAAAAAGGGTGCAGGAGTATCTCCGCAATGTTTTTCTAGGTTATCAAAGCAAATGCTACTCGCTTTAATCCTTGCACAAGTGCCGGTTTTCAACCTACCAACTTCAAGTCCAAGTGAGCGCAAATCTTCTCCTAAAGCAGACGCAGGAGGCTCCCCCGCTCGTCCATTACTAGAAGTGCTCTCTCCAATGTGGATTTTGCCTCGTAAAAATGTGCCAGTGGTTAAAATAATCTTTTTTGCATAATAAGTTTTGCCAATAGAGGTTTTTAGTCCAATCACTGCATTTTTGTTTTCATTTAACACAAGAGATTCCACAAGCTGTTGAGTTACTTCTAGGTTTTGGGCGTGGTAGCAAATGTCTCGTGCAAGGATTTTATATCTATCCATATCAATTTGCGCACGCGTTCCGCGCACCGCTGGACCTTTAGAAGCGTTAAGAGTGCGGAATTGTATGCCACTTTTATCCGTAAGGTAACCCATTATACCACCAAGCGCATCAATTTCTTTAACTAAATGCCCTTTGCCAAGTCCGCCAATGGCTGGATTACAGCTTGCTGCACCGATTTGCTCTACTAGCATAGTAATTAGCAAAGTTTTACAACCCATTTTTGCAGCAATTAAGCTAGATTCAATTCCTGCGTGTCCCCCGCCCACTACGATAACATCATATTCCATTCTCTTCCTTGAAGTTTAAATTTTGCAATTATAGCCAATAATGAGTCGTTTGGGATTTATTCTTATGGGTAAAAACGAAGTAGCAAGTTTGCATTGTTGCAAAAATCTTGCAATTTTCTCGCAAGGACAAAGGAATAGAATCTGCTGTTTATTTTGGGTTAAAATAACGAAATAGAATCGTAGAATCGCGGGTGCGATTCCAAAGATTCATTAAGAGGATTAAAATTTCTTTTTATGCACATCGTTTAAGATGTTTTGTGCAATATCATTAACATTTTTGGTTATATCATTCGTCATATTGGCGACTTCAACATTTTCATTTGTAACGGTCTCTAGTTGGACAATCGCTTCATTGATTTGTGAAATCCCTAAACTTTGCTCTTTAATGGATTCACTCATTTCGCTTACATTTTGCACTAGCACATTCACATTTGCTTCAATTTCGCCAAGTGATTTTCCTGTTCTTTCTGCTAGTTTTCGCACTTCATCAGCAACAACAGCAAATCCTCTTCCGTGTTCTCCTGCTCTTGCTGCTTCAATGGCTGCATTAAGGGCTAAAAGATTGGTTTGGTCTGCAATGTCTTTAATTACGCCTACAATGTTTTTAATATCCTCTGCTTGTCTTGTAACCTCTGCGGTTTTATCACTAACATTTTGCATAGAAGAACTTATCTCTTCAATAGCTGCTGCAGATTGTTGCAAAGAACTTGCTTGAGAAGAACTACCATCTAAGAGCTTACTCATAGAGTTTTGTAATTCAATGGTTTGTTTGACTAAGTCTTTGGCATAGCTTTCAGAAGAAATAAGCATTTTTCTAATTTCTTCTCCTAAAATATTCGTAGTGGTTTCTACACTTCCTTGTGCATTAGGAACTTCAGTAGTAAAGTCTAAGGATTTATAAGATTCAAAGACTTCATTGATTGCATTCATATTGCTTCCTACTTTATGTTGTAAGACATCTAGCATTGCATTTAATACATTCTTTAATTCTATCAGTTGTGGATTGTGAGGATTCTCTACGATTCTTGCAGTTAAATCTCCCTCTTCTACTGCTTTAGCAGTTTCTGCAGATTGTGCAATGGCTGTTTGGTCTTTTTCTAAACCATACTGAATGTTTTGAATGTTTTGATTAATTTCTTTTGCCATAATGCCAAATTCGTCGTGGGATT
>NZ_CATKCB010000076.1:0-4203 GCF_949747025.1 Helicobacter sp. UBA3407
AAATTTAAAAATTTGACGCACGAATTAGATTTCTAGCAAAGGCTAGGAGAGGGCGGTTGTGGAATCCCCTTAAGCCTCAAACTTAAAAGAAGCACTCTTAGACGAATAAGAACCATACCACCACAAGCCAGATTCGGAGTTGTCAAGCTTTTTGCCTATCCATTGTGCGCTATATTGTTCATAGGAGGTAGAAATTGTAAGCGTATTTGGACTTTTGAGCCAATCTTGGAGAATCGGGTTGTTTTGATTTTCTTTATCTTTAGGAATCCCAACAAACATTTCAAGGCTAGAATTAATCAAATTCTGTAGGAAAGCCATTTTATCTTCTTTTGATGTTTGCAAATTAGAGTTTTTATCCTGTAGTGCTTTAGAAGCATCATTGGTTTCAAATAAGAAAAGCATATTGTTAAGCTTGTTTTGCAAACCCTCGCCAAAGTCGTTGAAATCTCCGTCAAAATCTATATTGAAAGTTTGTCCCTCTAAAAGACTTTTGAGGGCAGAGGAAATGGATTCTTGTCCATTAGTGAGTTGATTTTCAAAATTCTTGCCCAATGCAAATTGGTTTTGTGTATTCATCTTATTACCATTTTTGTCGGTAAATTCCGCATTAAAGGTTGCGACAAAAGAAGAGGAATATTGCAAACTTTGTGAATATTCTCCACTTTGGCTATTGTAGCTTAAAGTATAAGTAAGGCTTTGTGTAAATTCAATACTCGCAGTATTAAAGATTGAGCCTATATACACGCCCCCTTTAGAGCTACCCGGCGCATTGGCACTTGAAGCGGGCAATTTGGAGTTTTGAATAATGCTATCTATCATCATATTGGCATATTCGTCGTATCCACCCTCTAGTGCGTCCGCTAGATTTCTCAACATCACATTTGCTAAACTATTTTGCGCTTTGTCTATGGGGTTGATATTCAATAGGCTTTGCTTGATTTCACTCTCCATTGTCGCTTTGGTGTCTTGAGTATTTGCCTTGGTATTTTTATCTTCTGTTTTGTCGCTATTGTTACGCTCTTGATTCACCTTTGGTTTAAGATTCTCAATCCCGCTTGTAACAAAAGGATTTTTGAATAAATTATTTTGAAAAGAAATTGCCATTTTGGATTCTCCTTGATGATTTTATATGAAATAATATCGTCAAAAATAAATAAAATCTTAATAGCCAGTTATCTATTTTTGATAGGGAGATAAGTGTTTTTAAATAAAAAAGTTTGAAAATTATAGTTTTCAATACAAAAATTAAAATTTTTGCCATAGATTTCTGCTATAATCAAAAATTCATTTTTTATTAAACTTTATTTTATTTAAGGATTTATAATGCGTTATCCGCTTGATTTCAAAGATGATTTTCCCAATAATTTATTATTTTGGATGGAACGTTTTGTTTATAGCAAACTCAACAGCTTATCCAATCATCAAGTAAAAGACAAAAAAGGAATCATTGCTGCTTTGAATTTATTAAGACGTGGAATCGTAGAAATTAAAGATTTGAAAGAAATTTGCAAACAATGTCGTAATGCCGGATTAATTGGTATTAATACTTATATTCAACCGCTTTTAAAGCTTTATGATTACTTAAATTATTTGGGGCTTGCAAGCCTAAAAGAAGTAGATGAAGAAATGCTTAAGGAGTTTTTAACTATCCATACAAGTGCGCTTTCAGATGCAACGAAAAAAAACTATCGTATGACGCTTTTAAATTTCTTTAGCTTCATTGATAAGCAAAATGAAGACGACGAAGGGGCTTCTTACAATTTCCATATTGAACTCAAAAATTGGGGTGGATTGCGCGGTAAAAGCGGACAAAAACTACCCTCTTATATGAATGAAGATGAAGTGCGTCGCTTTTTAAATGGCATTGATTGTTTTCCTTTTAAGCACGAATCTTTGGGTGCGCGCAATCGTCTGCTATTAAAAATTATTATTTATACAGGGATTCGCGTCAGTGAGGCATTGAATCTGAAAATCAAAGACATTATGCTAGATGGAGAATTTTTCATCATTCAAGTGCGCGGCAAAGGCAATAAGCCTCGCGTCGTGATGATAAAGGCAAAAAACATTGATTACGATTTCTCAAGTTGGATAAACTCTCGTCCCAACGAAGTGCAAGATGATTTGGTTTTTTGCAATCAAAAAGGCAAGAATCTCACTCAAGCCTATGTTAGCCGCATTGTTGAACAAGTTTTGCTTACAAATGGAATCCGCAAAGAGAAGAATGGTGCGCATATGTTGCGACATAGTTTTGCCACCCTACTCTATCAAAAAAGTCAAGATTTGGTGCTAGTTCAAGAAGCACTTGGACACGCGAGTTTGGATACTTCGCGCATTTACACACATTTTGATAAACAAAAGCTTAAAAACACCACAGAAATTATGAATTAGCTATTATTTAAAATAAAAAAAAGCCGATATATTCCTAAATTAATTCTTAGGAGCGATGATGAATCCCATTAACACAAACACGAGCGGTTATCAAGCAGCAAAGGCAAATGCAGCGGCATTAGGAGCAAAACTTGTCAGTTATTTTGAAACAGAGGATATGGCGGCAACAACTATTACAAGTGATTCTAAAAAACCACAAACCTTACAAGAATTGCAAAGCTATATCACTGAAAAATATGGCGTCAATCGTGCGGATAAAACAATTGAAGGAATCCCTGCAACTCTCAATGTTTCCCCTACTTTCTTGCAAGAAGCACTGAAAAATCCAGAAAAAATGCAGTGGCTAGAGGAGAACTTGCAAGCAATGCAATCTTTAAATACAAGTATGTTTGCAGGCACTCTCACGCAAGTGAGTTACAGCATAGACGCTAAAGGAGAAATCACGATGATAACAA
Source organism: Helicobacter sp. UBA3407 (assembly GCF_949747025.1). Taxonomy (NCBI): domain Bacteria; kingdom Pseudomonadati; phylum Campylobacterota; class Epsilonproteobacteria; order Campylobacterales; family Helicobacteraceae; genus Helicobacter; species Helicobacter sp. UBA3407. Next base: position 2,844 of record NZ_CATKCB010000076.1, read on the forward strand.
GCGGTTCAAGCGACCCTGATGGAAGGATAGCAAAAGAAAATGCGTCGCGCAAGCAAGAGGAACAGAGATTGAAAGAAAAGCAAGAACAAAAGCGACTAGAGGAGCAAAAAGCCTTGGAAGAATCTCTGCAAAAAGCACAAGAGGCGAAACAAAATGGAGATTCTCATTTTACTTTTAGCATTAGCGGGGCAAATATGCAGACAATCCAAAATAAGATTCAAGAATCCTTGCAAAACACTATGCAAAACCACTTAAATATGGAAGTGTAAGGTTATGAATCCTTAAATTCGGGTTTCCCTCGTTTTTGTGTGTATCCTATTTAGTGGAATTTGGATTTGCAGGTGAGTGAGTTGCTAACACAACACATATTTCGGCTTTGCCTCGCAAGAAAATAGAATCCGCAAGGACATAGCAAAAGTGTAAGATATAGTTAATGCAAAAAGTGTCGTTTGCCTGTGAAATAAAGTGCGATTCCATATGTGTTTGCGCACTCCACCACTTCCTCATCTCGGATACTTCCTCCGGGTTCAATGATTGCACTCACACCTACTTTATGTGCTTCTTCAATGCTATCTTTAAAAGGAAAAAACGCCTCACTTGCCAAAACACAACCCCTTAAGTCAAGCCCCATTTCTTGTGCTTTTTTGATTGCAGCTTTTGCGGCATCTACGCGACTTGTCATTCCCATACCCACAGCAACCATTGCGGAATTCTTGACATACACAACACAATTTGATTTCACAAAACTCGCGACTTTGTAGGCAATCTCCAAATCTTGTATTTGTGATTCACTTGCCTGTGTTTTGCTTACACACTTGGCATTTTTGACTTCATTTTCTGTAATGTAATCGGAATCTTGCAAGACGAACCCACCCTCAATATGTTTGAAATCTTGCGTATCTTTTGGAATTTCTAAATAATCCCCGCCACAAACAAAAAGTTTGATTTTTTTCTTTGTCTCAAAGAGTGCTAAGGCTTCTTGCGTAATTTGCGGTGCAACTAACACCTCAATAAAAATCTTGTTTATTTCTTGGGCTAGCTCTAAATCCACGATTCCATTGACTGCCACGACACCACCAAAGGCAGAGACGGAATCGCACTTTAATGCTTGTATGTAGGATTCTATCAAAGTGTCTTTTAGCGCAAATCCACAAGGGTTAGCGTGTTTGACGATACAGACACAAGGACGCTTGCCGAAGCTAGAGGCAATTTTCACCGCACTATTAATGTCTGTGAGATTGTTAAAACTCACTTCACCTTTAAGCGTTTGAAAAGTCTTGGAATAAAAATCTTTAAACTCATAATACGCACCTTTTTGATGTGGATTCTCTCCATAACGCGTTGGGGCAACAAGCTTTCC
>NZ_CATKCB010000077.1:0-9590 GCF_949747025.1 Helicobacter sp. UBA3407
AAACATCAACAAAGTATAATGTGCTCTAGGTCCAACGCCAGAGTAGCTATAATCATACACTTTAGAAGCGTATTCCAAAGCACGCAATCCCATAAGGAAATTTCCAGATACTAAAAGCAAAAAAATGCAAAACAAAAAAACTTCCAATAAAATAGGCAAGAAAATCCTCATTAGCAATTATTCTGCTGTAAATTCTGTCCCAATTCCCGCACTTGTGAAAAGCTCCAAAAGCAAAGAATGCGGAATCCGTCCGTCAATAATATGAGCTTTCCCTACCCCATTTTTAACACAATCCAAACACGCCTCTACTTTTGGAATCATTCCACCACAAATCGTGCCATCGCGGTAGAGATTCTCGGTTTGAGCAATATTCAAGGATTCTATAATCTCGCCATTTTTATCCAATACACCTTTGGTGTCGGTTAAAAAAATTGCGCGCTTTGCTCCTGTGGCAATCGCAATCGCGCTTGCAGCAGAATCTGCATTGATGTTAAACCCCGGGTGTCCTGCTTCTTCTCCACAAGCAATCGGTGCAATCACCGGAACGAGATTTTGAGCAAGCAGATTGTCAATCACTTCACCGCGCGTTTCAATGATTTCACCTGTATAGCCATACCTGCCATTTTCCTTTGGCTTTGCTTGGAACAAAGAAGCGTCTTTGCCACTTAAACCTAGAGCATTCACCCCGTGAAAATTCAAAAAGGCTGTAATTTCTTTATTAATCTCCCCGCTAAGCACCATTTCTACGATTTTTAGTGCGTCAATACTCGTAACTCGCAATCCATCTACAAATTCACTTTGAATCTTAAGTGCGTTTAATAGCTCATTAATGCGCTTCCCACCGCCATGCACGATGATGGGCTTGATTCCCAACATATAAAGCATTACAATATCAATTGCGAATTGCTCCTTTAGATTCGGATTGATTTGCGCCGCACCTCCATATTTAATCACGATTTTAGAACCACGAAAAAACCGAATATAAGGTAGCGAATCCAAAAGAATAGAAACAATTTTAGAATAATTACGCATTTTGCCTCTTTATATAGTAAAATAATGCGAAATTATAACCAAAAGGATTGCAAATGCAAGAGAAAATTGTGTTTTTAGACGGACTAAGCTTGGGAGAACACGATTTGCAGGAAAAACTACTCAAAAAACTCCCAAATGTAGATTATACAGAGTATCCTACAACCACACCAGAACAGACATTAGAGAGGGCAAAAGGTGCTACAATCGTGCTTAGCAATAAAGTTGTATTAGATGCTCCTATTTTAAATGCTCTCAAAGAAACCTTGAAACTCATTTGCATTACTGCTACCGGAATGAATAATGTGGATTTGGAGGTGGCAAAAGAATGTGGAATCGCGGTAAAAAATGTCGCGGGCTATTCTACAAAAAGCGTGGCACAACACACTTTAATGATGGCATTAGCATTAAGTGCGAAGTTGCCGCTTTATGATTTTTTCTGCAAAAGCGGTTACTACACTTCTAGCGCACTTTTTACGAATCTTGCCAAACCATTAGAACTACTTTACCGCAAAAAATGGGGAATTATAGGACTAGGAAACATAGGACAAGAAGTAGCGAAGCTAGCAACTGCCTTTGGTGCGGAAGTTTGCTATTATTCTACTAGCGGTAAAAATCTCAATGCAACTTATCCGCACAAGGATTTAAAGACGCTTCTACAAGAATGCTTTGTTGTCTCTATCCACGCGCCACTAAATGACAATACGAAAAATCTATTAAATAAAAATAATTTGCATCTTATGCAAAATGGCTCAATTCTAATCAATGTCGGACGAGGCGGAATCGTGAATGAAGAGGATTTGGCAGACGAGTTAAAAAAACGCGAGATTTATGCGGGATTTGATGTTTTCACAAAAGAACCCATACCGCAAAATCACCCTTTCTTAAATGAAGAAATAGCTAATCAACTAGTTTTGACTCCTCATAATGCTTGGGGATATGAGGAAAGCAAATGCGTATTGATTGACGGGGTGATAAACAATATCGCGGAGTTTTTGAAATAATTTAAATTTAATATAGAAAAATCATAAAAAAATTTTATGGAAACTTTAGAATCTCTAGGACTAGTGGGATTGTTACTTGTCTGCTTTTTGGCAAGCAGTCTTTATCCGCTAGGCTCTGAAGTCTTTGTGTTGGGCTTCGTATCCTTAGGATATTCCGAATCTATCGTGTGGTGTGTCGCCACATTCGGTAACACACTTGGTGCACTGACAACTTATGCGATTGGCTATTTTGGCAACGATTATTTACTCAACCGATACTTCAAAAACACGAGCCAAAAAATCCATCGCTACCAAGACAAAATCCAAAAATACGGATTCTGCTTTGCATTTTTTAGTTTTTTGCCCTTTTTAGGCGATGTGTTTGCCCTCGCACTTGGCGTTTATCAATATTCTTTTATCAAGGCGGTTTTCTTTATTGCACTTGGCAAAGGCTTGCGATATTTGGTGCTTTTGGGTGCATTTTCTTGGTGGCAAGCAGCAGGTTAAAACTTGCCATTGCGTCCTTGCAAGAAATGAGCTTTAGCAAGAGACGAAGCAATCTATAATCTTGCATACTTTAAGCTTTGCAATAAAATCTTTAAACCCCCTTGCCCTCTTTAGAATCCTTTAGCAAGGTTTGCATTATAGAATCACTTTTAGAATCGGATTTAGTAAAAATGTTTTGAGGGATTCCATAAGCGTTAAAAGCTTGTTTATTTTTCAATTCTTGATTCTCTTTTTCTAGTTTGTCTCTTTTCTATAAGACTTCAAAGAAAGTTTGGGTATTCGTTATAAATTACAGAGTCTTAAAATGAAGTGTAAAGGTTTTTTAATTTTTCTGTTTATTTGAGGTTGTTACGCAAGGGAACAAGTTTATTGCACTTCAATCCTGCCATTATGACGACAAATTTTACCCTCTAGTTCATATTCAAACAAAACTGCCCCAAACTTCAAAAACGCTTCCTCAAAGAGTGGATTGCCTTTACAAAATTCTAACACCTCATCTTTTACCGCTATTGTTTGATTTGCAGAATCCTGCTTGCATTCCTCTTGGAATCCTAGCAATTCTACAAACTCATCTATATCCCAAATCACTTGCGCTTTGCCCTCTTGAGCCAAACTTTGAGTGCCTTGACTTTGCCCTATCTGATGAGGTGGTACGAAGATTTGTTTGCCAAGCTTTAGTGCATAATTCGCGCTTCGCATTGACCCGCTTTCTAAATCTGCTTGAGGGATAATCACATATTCTCCAAGACTAACGACCAATTTGTTGCGCTCCAAAAACGAAAAAGCGCGGGGAGAATAAGGAGAATCAAATGGACTTAAAATCAAAGCATCTCGGTAAATCTGCTGAATGATTTTTGCATTTGTGCGCGGATAGATAATGTCCAAAGAAGCAGGCGAAACCATAATGGTATTGGGTAAGGCATATTTATGTGCAATAATATCTATGCCAAGCGCGCCTCCACTCACAATTACCGCGCCCTTATTTGTAAGCTTGCGCGCAAGAGTTTGGGTGAAATTTTGAGCATAAGGGTTGGGATTCCGCGTGCCGACAATAGTAATTTTACGCGAGTTTAATAATTCTAAATTGCCGCAGTAAAAAATCTGCTTTAAACCCAAATACGACAATTCAGTCGGAATTGTAGGCAGAATCGCAAAATCTTTTAAGGACTCCAAACTATTTCTTTAGGATTCTTTTTGAACCAGATAAATGACAATTGTATCCACAAAACCATAACGACGATAACCATCACCCTCGCCATCACCCTCAAACTCATCTAGGATTTCTTTGGCTGGGTGCTCTTGGAGCAATCTAACTAATTCTATGCTTTTACCAAAACGTTCAAAATAACGTTTGATTGTAATCACCCAATTCACATCGGCACTTTGCAAGTTTTGCTGAATCTGACTTAAATAAGCTGTTTTTAAAAGTGAGCCAATTTTATCTACCCAATAATGCACTTCCATATACTCGCCAAAAACAACCATTGCGCGCTTTGCATCTCCTGTTTGCGCGTAGGTTTTTGCTTCTTCATAACATCTTAAAAAGTCTTTTGTGAAATCCTTAAACTGCTGCATAGAGCGCAAACTTTCAATTTCATCTACCAAGGAATAGACTTTTTTAATGTCTTTTGCTTCAATCGCTATTAAGAGATTCTCTTTTTGTTGCATTAGCACAATGCGTTCATTTGCTGCGCGCTTTAGTGTTGGAAAAACAAGAAGAGTTTCTGCAATTTTTTTTGCCTCATCGTAATGGAAGTTTTTTTCTAATTCAATCAGATTTGTGAGCATTCGCTCGCCCACTAAAAGCACTTTTTTATACAAATCCGTCTCGCGCAAGAATGAAAATTGAAAGGTTAAGCTAAAATATTCCTTGAAATTTTGTTTTTTAATCAGCATATCTGCTTTTTCAAACACATCGCAGTTACGCAAAAGCTGCACAATGAGTTCTTTTTTGGGCGTATTGTTAAAAGGTGCTAAAGCCTGCTCTGCCAAACGCTTATTGGTGCTTGCATTTTCCATAAGAAGTTTTTTGGCATTAAAAAATGCTTTATTCCAGATATTTTCTAGCTTTTCATAGGCTTGTGTTTTAACTAAAAATTTCGTTGTCTTTAGCATCTCGTAGGCTTTGGTGAAATCTTTTTTATTGACTAACTCTAAAAAAGTCTTTACCCCCTCCTTTTGAGACAAATAAAAGTCAAATTCATTCTTTTTTGATTCATTGACGACAAAGGGTGCAGTAAGTTCCACTGCTTTTTCTATTTCATTTTCATTCAACAATGCAATGGCTTCATTTAGGATTTCGGGCCACACTTCATCAAAGATTTTCGTCAAGGGGTGAATGCTTAAAAATACATTTTTATTAATCGCCTCACGTGCGCTTTTGTAATCTTTTTTTTGCAAACTAGATTCCAGCTCCTCTCTACCTTCATTATAATCAATAATCAAAAGTGCTCCGTCAATAGAACCGATATATAAATGTCCGTGAGAAAAAGCCAGTGAGGCTGTGCCAGCGTGTTCGTTGTTAATCTCCATAGCTTTTGAATTATCTTTCAAAGACAAGACATAAAGCATATCTGAACGCGTGCCAACAAGTGCGTAATTTTCTTCCTCTGTAATGGCAATACTTGTGGGCCAAAATGCAAAAGGGTATTCTTGCGAAATAATTTTGCCCTCTTTTAAGCTAAAAATAATGCTTGCATTGTTGCGACATACTAACAAAATTTTTTCATCGTGTTCAAAAAAACAAGAATCCTCTACAACATCGTTTGTAGCAAAATTAAAAGCGATTCTATGTCGCAAAACATCAAAAATCATCGTAAATTTATCAAATCCGCTAATTGCAATAAAATCGCCGCTTTTAGAAAAGCGAATCGTAGAAATATAATCCGAGCGCGCCAATAAAGAGGAAATAGCCAAAAAGCTACGTCCTTCATATAAAAAAACTCTTCCGTCTTGCCCACCTGTGGCAAAAAATCTCCCATCGTGAGAAAAAGCACAAGATTCTATATCGCCATCGTGGTCTTCTAATGTCGCAATGTGTTTCAAAGTAGAACCATTGAGTTCTAAAACAAATGCTTTCCTTTCACCCATAATAGGAAAACAAAAATAAGAATGCGGAGAGATTCCAAATGCGTGCGAATAACGATGCGGAGATTCTATATCTTTAATTACTCGGATACTTGTTCCAATATGTAAGTTTTGATTGATTTCAGAAATATAAAAAACATTATCAATACAAAAAGTGGAATCTTTTACACACGCAATATTTAAAATGCTCCCTTGTAGCTGGCGAGTTTCTGTTGGAGTTGTCATTGCGAATCCCTTAAAAATCCTAAAATTCTCAATATTTTAGCATAATTCTTTATAAAATTGTTATGGTGCAATAATTTCATTCACATATACAAGCTCTACCCCGCTTTTGGATAGATAATTTTCTGCATTTTTAAGAGCTAGCAAAGTCTCTTTGTGAGGGTGTCCAATCGCAATAGCATAACCCTTAGTCTTCGCTATTTTCACCGCTTGGATTAGATTTTGTGTAATTTTTGAAATATTCAATTCATTATCCAAAAACACATCACGTTCCAAATAGTTGCTTTGGCAAGGATTGAGTTGCCCCATAGAATGTGTAGAGTAAAATACACTTGTTTTGGTATTGGGAGCTGTTTTGGAATCAAGAAAACTAATTTTATTTTTATTAAGCGTCTCTAAAAGTAGCGTCATAGAATCTAAATCCTGCGTGAATTTACTCCCTGTATGATTATTGATATAGGTAAGTGTTGGAAAATCTTGCTTAATTGCTTGGATTCTTTGTTGAATTTTGTTTTGTGAATCTCCAACAAACAGCCATTCGTGCTCTGCTTGATAAAAGTCCAATGCCTCAAGTGGCAAATGCACCATATAAAAAGGAGCGAGTTTCGCAATTTTTGGAGTTTTTGGATTCGCCTTGCTTTTGGGAAAAAGCGAGGGAGTAATCTTGTAATGAATTTTAGTTATTGCCTGATATTGTGCGAAATTCCCAATATCATCAATAATAATTGCAAGCTGCGGCTTCGTTCGGCGACATAGTGCAGATTCTTTTGTTTCAGATGAATTTTCCTGCATTTTAGCAAGAGCGGATTCTTTTTGTGTTTCTTGAGATTCTTTTGTTGCATTAGATACGACTTGTTTTTTAAAAACCTCCGAATTATCTGTGTCTTGAGGTTGTGTTTGGGAGATTTCTTTTGAGGATTCCGCGAGAGAACTTGCCTTAAGTGCTTCTAAATTTTCTTTCAAAAAATCAATATTTTTTTGGATTAACTCTGCATTGCTTTGCATTATAGTCGCATTTGATTCCTTGCTTGATATGATTTTTGAGACTTGAGAATTTTCTTGTGTTTTTGTTTGCAAGACAGGTTTTGATTTGGGAGTTTTGGGGATAAAGTTAAAGCTAAGCAATACGAGCAATAATGCAATAATACCAATAGTTATGGGTTTTACTTTATCCATATATTCAATTATTTTTCTAATAGAATCTCAACTTCAAGTGTATTAAAATTTTGATTTGAATCTGTTTTCATATCAATTTTTTGAGCTTTTGTGTATTTTTTAATCACTTCTAGTATCTCTTCTTTCATTTGCTCCATATAAGGCACATTAATTGCGCGTTCGTGAGCTAAAATCAATGTTAAGCGGTCTCTTGCTTCCTTAGCAGAAGATTTTTTGCTACCGAAGAATTTATCCATTAAACTCATGAAAATAACCTTCCAAAGAATCCCTTTTTGGCTTTCAATTCCAAATAGGGTACTTCTTCACCCAAAATCCGTTTTGCAATATTTTGATAAGCAAGAGCAGAAAGAGAATTACCATAAATCACAGGTTCTCCCGTGTTAGTAGAAGAGATGATTTTCTCATCTTCTGGCACAATTCCAATAAGAGGCAAAGCAAGAATATTTAGCACATCTTCTACACTTAACATTTCACCTTTTTCTACCATTTCAGGTTTTAGTCTGTTAATAATCACATGCTTTAGCACTTCTTGCCCTTCTTGCGCCTTTTTGCTTTTTGCATCAATGATTCCAATCACCCTATCTGCATCACGCACGCTTGAAACTTCTGGTGTTGAAACAATCAATGCGCGGTCAGCCAAAAAAATAGAATGCTCAAATCCCCCCTCAATTCCTGCTGGAGAATCCAATAAAACAAAATCAAATTCTTCTTTGAGTTTATGAATTAACCCTGAAACTTTTTCTTTGTCTAAAATATTTTTATCCTTGCTTTGACTTGCGGGCAAAAAATAAAGATTTTTAGTTTTTTTATCATTGATAAGAGCTTGGGAAAGATTGCACTCCCCCTCCATCACATTGACAATATCATACACGATACGATTTTCTAAGCCCAAAATCATATCTAAATTACGCAAACCAATATCAAAATCTACCGCTACAACTTTCTTACCCACACTTGCCAACCCCACAGCAAGATTCGCAGTTGTTGTGGATTTGCCCACACCACCTTTGCCGGAAGTAATCGTAATCACACATCCACTCAAAATCACACCTTCAGTTTAAAATTAAGCTAAAAATTGTAGCTTTTGAAGCATTTAATATAGATTAAACATAAAAAAATTTTAAAAAAGGCTTGGAGTTAAAAGCGACTTTAGACGATAACTTTGGCGATGAACTGGGCAAAATCCACATTTCTGAATCTTCTCTAAATGTGCTTTTGTGCCATAACCCTTGTTATGAGCAAAATCATATTGAGGAAATTCCTTGTGCAATGCTAACATTTCAGAATCTTTTACACTCTTTGCCAAAATACTTGCTGCGCTGATTGTATGAAGTTTGGAATCTCCCTTGACTAGAGTCTTTAAATGAGGAATCCCAAAGGCACAATTTCCATCAAACACATAAAAGGGCGCATTTAAAGAACTTAAAATCTCAAGCAAAGATTCCTTTATGCACACGCTCAAGCCCTTTTCATCAATTTGCTTAGAAGTTTTTTGGACAATATGGAATCGCGCACAAGATTGAATCTCCACACTCAAAGAATCTCGGACAGATTGGGAAAGCTTTTTAGAATCTTTAATCCTCTCCAAAAGACTTTGAATAGGAGATTCTAAGACAACTCCACAAACAAAAAGCGAACCCGCTATGCAACCTCTCCCGGCTTCATCTATCCCACAAACTTCAGGATATTTTGACAAAGGAATCGTGAGTGATTCTAAGGTTTGCTGTAAAGCATTAGAGGACAAAGCAAGGTTTATCAGAGGATTCTGTTTGGACATTATTTCAAGACAAATCGCAAAACTTCTTTAAATTCGCTGACAGGGTGAATCTTCAAGCCATCTCTTACCTCTTGTGGAATCTCGTCCATATCACGTTCAAAATTTTTCTTTGGAATCAGTACTTCTTTCATACCCGATTTATAAGCAGCAATGAGCTTTTCTTGCAAACCGCCAATAGGCAAGACTTTGCCTCTTAAAGTTAGCTCGCCCGTCATTGCGACATCACCCCGCGCTTTTTTGTTTGTCAGCAGTGAAGCAAGTGCGCTCGCAATTGCGATTCCTGCACTTGGTCCATCTTTTGGTGTTGCGCCCTCTGGCACATGCAAATGCACATCTAAGCGATTATAAACCTCACTTGCACTAGGTTGGATATTTTCTTCTTTTTCTTTTGGGGTTTGAGGGATTAACTTACAATCCACCTTGAGTACTCCACTATCAATCAAAGATTTCACATAAGAATAGGCAATTTTCGCACTTTCTTTCATCACATCACCCAAATTTCCTGTTAAATTCAAGCCTCCCTTGCCTTTGATTTTAAGTGCTTCAATCTTTAGAACATCGCCCCCTACGCTCGTCCAAGCAAGCCCATTAACCAATCCAACCTCTGCATTTTTGTTTGCATTTTCAAACTCAAACACGATTTTGTCTAAAAATTCGTGTAAGTTTTTGGAAGTGATTTGCACTTTTTCTTGCGGAGATTGTAAAATGTTTTTTGCCACTTTGCGCAAGATTTGTGCAATCCTACGACGCAGATTCCGCACTCCTGCTTCTCTCGTGTATTTCTCAATCAGCATTTTTACCGCACTAGG
>NZ_CATKCB010000078.1:0-4074 GCF_949747025.1 Helicobacter sp. UBA3407
ATTGACATTTTAAGCGAGATTCTGCAAGGAATTAAGGCGTAAGATTCTATTGTTTCTTTTCTTTATGCAAGATTATAGATTGCTTCAGCCCTAAAGGGCTTCGCAATGACGCAATGTCAAGTCTTGCAAGGACACGCAAAGGCGCGTTAAATCCTCACTGCAATTCCGTGCGCCTTTAGATACTGCTTCAAATCCATAATGTGGATTTCTTGATAATGAAAAATAGACGCGGCAAGTGCGGCATCTGCGCCATTTAAAAAGGCTTGCAAAATGTGCTCTTTACTTCCTGCTCCACCGCTTGCGATAAGCGGAATCCCAACCGCGCTAGATATGGCGCGTAACTGCTCTAAATCATAACCTGCCTTTGTCCCATCGCAATCCATACTTGTAAGCAGAATCTCACCTGCTCCGCGCTCACAGGATTCCTTTGCCCATTGTTCCAAATCCACCCCCGTGTTGTTGCGTCCCCCGTGCGTATAGACTTCCCAACCTTTCCCATTTGTGCGCCTTTTGGCGTCAATGGCTACGACAATACATTGAGAACCAAACCGCTTTGCACCTTGCGTAATCAAATCAGGATTCTTAAGTGCCGAGGAGTTAAGGCTGACCTTATCGCAGCCCGCATTCAGCAAATCATAAATATGTTCCAAACTTGAAATCCCTCCCCCAACCGTTAGTGGGATAAACACTTCTTTAGCGACATTGCGCACCATTTCAAGGGTTGTATTCCTTGCCTCAAGGGTGGCGGTAATATCCAAAAAGGTAATCTCATCTGCACCCTCGTCATTATAACGTCTAGCAACCTCTATCGGATTCCCTGCGTCTTGAAGCCCTACGAAATTTACACCCTTAACCACGCGTCCATTTTTAATATCCAAACACGGAATGATTCTCTTTGCCAATGTGTCTTTGCTCATTTTGTTTCCTTTTATTTGTAAAATCTTAGCAAATTTTCTTTTAAGTCCAAGTTTTGGCTATAATTGCGGCTTGATTTAAACTTATTAAGGATTATTATGCAAAAGTCGCGCGTGTTTTCTGGGATTCAACCCACAGGCAATATCCATTTAGGAAATTATTTGGGCGCAGTGAAAAATTGGGTAGAAAATCAAGAAAAGTATGAAAATATTTTTTGTGTGGTAAATTCTCACGCAATTACGATTCCGCAAAATCCGAGTATTCTGCGCGAAAAAACCTATGATTTATGTGCAATGCTCCTTGCTTGTGGGATTAACCCTAAAGAGTCCATTTTGTTTATTCAGTCCAAAATCCAAGAACACACTTCTTTAGCGTGGCTATTAACTTGCATTACGCCAATGGGCGATTTAAGTAGAATGACGCAGTTCAAAGATAAGAGTGCGAAGAATCCTAAGCAGATTCTAGCTGGGCTTTTTAATTATCCTAATTTAATGAGTGCGGATATTTTGCTCTATCAAAGCAATCTCGTGCCTGTCGGAGAAGACCAAAAGCAGCATATTGAGTTAGCGCGTGATACCGCAATACGCTTTAATCGGGATTTTGGAGAAACTTTTGTTGTGCCTGAACCTTTGATTTTGAAAGAGGGCGCGCGCATTATGGGGTTAGACGACCCGACAAAGAAAATGAGTAAAAGCTCTAGTGATAAGCCAAACCATTCTATTGCTTTAATTGATACACCCGAAACGATAATAAAAAAATTCAAAAAGGCAACAACGGATAGTGAGGGGATTATCGCGTTTGATAAGAATCGCGCGGGTGTTTATAATCTACTCAATATTTATCAGTGCTTTACTAAACAAAAAGTAGAGGAGATTGAAGCAGAGTTTGCGGGGCAAGGTTATGGAAAGTTAAAGGAAAGGGTAGCAGAAGTCGTAATTGAGGGATTGCGCCCGATTCGGCAAGCCTATGAAAAACTAAGCAGCGAAAAGGATTATTTGCATAGAATCTTGCAAGAAGGAGAATCGCGCGCACGTGAGATTGCTGCTACAACCTATAAAGAAGCTAAAGAAAAAATAGGGCTAATTTAGCTGTTGCGGAAATCTTTATATTCGGTTGGAATCAAGCAGTCTCGCACTTCTAGGATTTGTGAGTAGATTTTATAATCAAAACCGATTCTAAAAAGCGCGTTGATTGCTTCTAGCTGCTTTTTGCTTAGACTTATGGAATCCTTGTTGGCATAAAGGTTGAGGTAGGTTTCTAGATGTTTGGAATCTACGCGAATGAGATTCCGCTCTTGGAGCATTTTGGATAAAAGCGGCTTGTTTTCTAGTGCGACTTCAACCGCTTTTGTCAGCATTTCCTCGCAGAGTATAGCAATACTTAGTGGCAAGGAGCGGCGGATACACATTCCCCCAAGTGGTAAAGGCAAGTCTTGCTTGTTTAATTCGCGCCATATATCCCAAATCTCTCGCTCTGTTTCTAGCCTTTCATCAAAAGTTAAAATGGATTCGTGGATTAATACGCCCGCATCTACTTCACCGCTTAACACCGCATTTTCAATTTCAAGGAAATTTTTATAAACGATTCTTGCTTGCGGATAAGCAATTTTGAATAACATAGCATTCGTTGTGTGCGCACCACTTAAAGCAACTTTGAAGTTTTTTTTCAGATTCTTGCTCTTTAGCTTAATCAGTTTGGGTCCATAACCTTCTCCAAAGCTAACTCCCGTTCTTAGCAAGCATTGCTCCTGCGCCACAAGAGGATAAACTCCAAAGGAAATCGCAGAAATATCTAGCTCGCCCTTTAAGGCTTTAATATTCAGTGTTTCAATGTCTAGCGCACAGGATTGGAAATAAATTTCAGGATTGCTAACCCAACCAAAGGCAATCGCATAATACATAAACAAATCGTCTGCGTCGGGAGAATGTCCTAAGCTCAAAGTTCTCATTGTTGCTCACTTGCTAATTTTTGGGTGGATTGTATTTTAATTTCGCTTATAAGGGATTGAATCTTGTTGATGACAAGATTTGGTGTGAGATTCCGCATACAAGTGTGGTAATCTGTGGAATCTTTGGGAATAGGGCAAGTGCGTTGCATACAAGGCATACAAGGAAGTTTTTGGTGGAATGTTTCAAGGGAGAGAATATGCGAATTTTTGGCATTAAAGGGGCAGGTTTCCTTGATGTTTGTAGGTCCAAAAAGGGCGAGAGTTGGAATCTCCAATGCGCTTGCAATGTGCATAGGACCGCTGTCGTTGGTAAGCAAAAAGTTAAGTTTAAGAAAGTATGCCATGAGACTTTCAATTGTAGTTTTTCCGCTTAAATTGAGAATGTTTTGGAACGCAGATTCTGTGAAATGTGGAATCGCACGCAAATACTCTAGTATTTTGTCGTTAATCGCATTTTCGCTTTGCACACCAAAAAGAATGATTTTATAATCTTGGCTTAACAAAAACCAAATGACTTGCGCAAAATAGGATTCCTCCCATCTTTTTGCTACTCCAAAGGCTGCTCCTGCATTAATCCCTGCAATTTTGGAATCTTTAAAATGTTGCGGTAAAGTAATTTGTAGATTTGGCTTTTTAAGGTAGAGTTTGGGTGGAATCTCCAAAGATTCAAAGTTTTGATTTTGAGTTTGGAATCTTTGGGAGTGCAAAGCGGATTCTACAAGTCTTGCAAAACGTGAAGCTTCGTGAATGTCTGTGGGTTTTTTGGGGTGGAATGTGAGCAGAAAACTTCGCATTTCTTTTGCAAATCCCGCACGAAATTTTGCACCATTGAAGTAAAGCAAAAGGGCAGAGAGGAAGTTGTTTTGAAAGGTGAATCCCAAATCGCAAGGCGGAATGGATTTTGCAAGTCGGTAGAGGCTTGGGATTCTAAACTTTGCCTTTTTGCTTTTGTCTTCTAATATGCTTACGCGGGGATAATGCGCGAAAAGTGCAATGCTTGTAGCACTTCCGACTAAATAAAAATGCGCTTGAGGAAAGCGCAAAAATAGAATCTCTAGTGCAAAAGTTGCCATTACAGCGTCTCCTAGCCAATTTGGGATTCTAACTAAAATCTTATTCATAGTTTCTCCAAAATTTCTTGTGTAATTGCCTGAATGCTCTGGTCTGCATTAATCACATAGTGTGCGCAAGATTGGTAATGCTTTAGGCGC
>NZ_CATKCB010000079.1:0-2011 GCF_949747025.1 Helicobacter sp. UBA3407
GATTTTGCATAATATTCCTTAAAAAATTATTTCTTTAAGAAAGAATCTTTTATTTTAGCTAAAAAGTGCTTAATTTGTAAGTAAATAAGAGATTTTAGAATAAGAAATATTTTGTAGGTTATCGTGAGAGTTTATCTAAAAGCAATCAAAAAAGAATCTTATCTTAAATTTTGTGATTTTAGCGCAAAGTTGAAGGTATGATATGAAGATAGATTGTTATGCAAGTTGAAGTTTATTTGCAAGGACAAAAAGCAAATTCCTACGCCCCTTGTATCCTTGCAAAATAGCGTTAAGTTAAGCATTTATGGCAGATTTAATTGCTTCTTCAATCAGTGATTTAGAATTTGGTTCAACGAGTCTTTCGCCTACTTCTGCACCATTTTTGTAAAAAATAAGCGTTGGGATTCTACGCACATTCAAAGAATCCTTAAGTGCCTCTTCTTCATCTGCCATAATAGCAAAAAACTTAACTTGTGCGCCATATTCTTGCATAAGCATTCCGATAATTGGCTCAATTTTACGACAATCTGGACACCAAGGAGCTCCAATTGCAACAAGGCAAACTCCCTCTTTGACAGCATTTTCAAAAGTAGCTTTTGTTAATTTTTCCAACATTTAAATTCCTTATTGTTAAAGTTTATGAAAAGAATTTTGAATCAATTTTGCTTAAAAAATACAAAATATTAATTGTGTCCGTGATTTTGTTACATTTCTCTTTATAATGTTGGTTGAAAAGCATTTTTAGAATCTTTTAGGCAATGTTGGTAAAAACCGCTTGAACATCATCGTCCTCTTCAATCCTATCTAGCAATTTCTCAATATCTATTAATTGCTCTTCGCTAAACTCCACAGGATTCGTTGCGATTCGCTCTAATGCCGCTTTTTTGACCTCAAGCTTGAGTTCCTCTAGTGCATTGGCAAGTGTGCCAAAACTTGTATAATCTCCATAAATATGGATAATTTCTTCTTCTATTTCCATAGAATCTAAACCTGCGTCAATTAATGTGAGTTCTAGTTCTTCTAAATCCCCAGCAGTTGATTTGTTGATTTCAAAATGTGCCTTGCGTGCGAACATAAATTCTAAAGAATTATTTGTTAGCATTTGTCCGCCAAGTTTATTGACATAGCTTTTGAGATTTGCCACAGTGCGTGTGGTATTGTCTGTTGCACATTCTACAAAGAATAATGCGCCGTGCGGAGCTTTGATTTCGTAATTGACTTCTGTGATTTGGATTCCGTCTTTTCCTAAAGCTCGCTTAATAGCTGCTTCAATATTGTCTTTTGGCATATTTTGCGCTTTTGCTGCTAGAATCGCAGTGCGGAGCTTGGAATTCATATCAGGGTCTCCGCTGCCACCCTCCTTAACAGCAATACTAATCGCCTTTCCTAATTTGGGAAAAAGTTTGGACATTTTGTCCCATCGTTTTTCTTTGCTCGCCCTGCGATATTCAAATGCTCGTCCCATAAAAACCTCAATATTTTTAGAATATTTTGAAAGTAAATTGTAGTATTTTTAAGTTTAAAGTTGCAAGATATTTAGCAAGAATATTGCAAATTTCTTGACATTAAAATAAAATTGCTATATAATTTTACCTCATTTTTTATGAGCTTTTATTCCGGATTAGCTCAGCGGTAGAGTAGGCGGCTGTTAACCGCTTGGTCGTAGGTTCGAATCCTACATCCGGAGCCACTTTAATGTTTTTTATCCTCAACATTTTTGCATTATTTGTGTGTATTGCGTTTTCAAAACCTTAAAAGATCTAGCAACAACTGCAAAAACAAATTTAAACGATTGTTTGTTGAATCAAATAATGTTCATTGGACCGATTCTTTCTTGCCACCCAAGATTTCATTTAAGTTTTCCATTTGCTGTTGCAGAATGGCTTTTGTTTCGTTAGATTCTAGCACTTTGCCAAGTTGGTTGATGCCTTGTTGTAAGATTTGTGTTTGATTATCTAAAAATTGTTGTGTTTGATTGCTATCTAAAAACTCTTGGATTTTTTCTTTATGC